>CAUTXU010000132.1:0-2506 GCA_963542415.1 uncultured Streptococcus sp. | reverse complement strand
GATGATGATGAACAGTTCGTTCTTGATTTCTTGAAGCAGGAAAAGGTTCTCTTGGTTCATGGTCGTGGTTTTAACTGGAAGGAACCAGACCATTTCCGTATCGTTTACCTTCCTCGTGTGGACGAATTAGCGCAAATCCAAGAAAAGATGACACGTTTCTTGAGTCAGTATCGTAGATAAGGCTTTCATAGGGAAAAGCAGGAAACATTTCCTTAGAGCTATTGACAAATATGTAAGAATCAGATAGAATAGTAAAGTATGTTTAGTAACTGATCACTTTATAGCCGGCTAAACGAATACAAAATCTATGAGGAGGTATTCATCGTGAAACGTACTTATCAACCAAGTAAACTTCGTCGTGCGCGCAAACACGGATTCCGTAACC
This sequence comes from uncultured Streptococcus sp., assembly GCA_963542415.1. Lineage (GTDB taxonomy): Bacteria > Bacillota > Bacilli > Lactobacillales > Streptococcaceae > Streptococcus. The sequence continues at coordinate 2,121 of CAUTXU010000132.1, read as the reverse complement.
GTATGTCAACTAAAAACGGTCGTCGCGTATTGGCAGCTCGTCGTCGTAAAGGACGCAAAGTTTTGGCTGCTTAATCCAAACGAATTCAACAAAGAAGTCAGTAGGAACTCGAGTCTACTGGCTTTTCTTTTTTCCTATAATATCAGTATGTAAATGCTTTATATTTTTGCTGAAATAGTGTATAATATTTCATATACTATAAAAATGGAGAACAGATATGAAGAAATCACAAGCCCTTCTACTAGGGGCTGGAATTTTGAGTGCAAGCTTTTTGATGGCAGCTTGTGGTTCAACGCAGTCAAATGCTGCAGATAAAACCTACTCATATGTATTTGCAAGTAACCCAGATACATTAGACTATATCACTTCAACACGTGGCTCGACCTCTAGTATTACGACAAACTTGATCGATGGTTTGTTGGAAAATGATAAGTACGGAAACCTCGTCCCTTCTATGGCAGAGTCATGGACAGTATCAAAAGATGGTTTGACCTATACCTACAAAATCCGCCAAGGGGCTAAGTGGTATACCTCTGAGGGAGAAGAATATGCTGAAGTGACAGCTCATGACTTTGTGACCGGTCTGAAGTATGCAGCTGATAAAAAGGCTGAAAACTTGTACTTGGTCCAAGACTCAATCAAAGGTTTGGCAGACTATGTTGAGGGGAAAACATCTGACTTTGAGACTGTTGGAGTCAAGGCTGTGGATGATTATACTCTTCAATACACTTTGAACAAGCCGGAGTCTTATTGGAATTCGAAGACGACTGGGGGGATTTTGAGCCCTGTCAATGAAGCCTTTTTGAAATCCAAGGGGGATGACTTTGGAAGTGTAACGCCTTCTAGCATCCTGTCCAATGGGCCATACTTGTTCAAGTCTTTCACATCAAAATCTTTAATTGAGTTTGAAAAGAACCCTAATTACTGGGATAAGGACAATGTGAAGATTGAGAAGGTAAAACTTTCCTTCTATGATGGTTCAGACCAAGATAGTTTGGCTCGAGGATTCTTAGAAGGTAACTACACAGACGGACGTATCTTCCCGACAAGTTCTGTCTTTGACCAGCTGAAAAAAGGGAATGAGGATAAGATTACTTATACTCCTCAAAACGCTGTGACCTTCTATTATCTTTTCAATGTCAACCGTCAAAGTTACAATCAAACCATGAAACAGACGGATAAAGAAAAGACGGATTCACGTCTAGCTATGCAAAATAAAGATTTCCGTCAGGCGATTAACTTTGCCTTTGACCGTCATGCCTACGCTGCGCAGACAAATGGAGAAGATGGAGCTGACCGTATTCTTCGAAACACAGTCACACCGAGCAACTTTGTTCAAATCGGAGGCAAAAACTTCGGGGATGCTGTCAATGAAAAGATAGTCAACTATGGTACAGAGTGGTCAAATATCAATCTGAACGACGCGCAACCTGCCTTCTTGAATGCTGATAAAGCCAAGGCAGAATTCGCTAAAGCCAAAGAAAGTTTGCAGGCAGAAGGTGTTACCTTCCCTATCCATTTAGATATGTTGGTTGACCAGACTGCCAAGTTAGACGTACAGCAAGCAAGTTCTTTCAAGCAGACGGTTGAAGAAACACTTGGATCAGACAATATTGTTATCGATGTGATTCAATTGTCTCCAGACGAGAAAGACAATGCAACCTTCTTTGCTGACACAGCTGAACAAAAGGACTATGACATCGACATCTCAGGCTGGAGCGGAGATTACTCTGATCCTAAGACCTATCTTGACCTCTTGGATCCAGAATCTGGTTCTCAGTTAAAAAATCTTGGTTTGACCCCAGGAAAAGACAATGATGTCAAGGAAAAAATTGATCTATCTACCTATAAGAAGTTGTTGGATGCGGCAGAGAATGAGGTTGAAAATACTCAGGCTCGCTATGAAAAATTTGCTGAAGTTCAAGCTTGGCTAACAGATAGTGCTCTTTTCCTACCCGTTCAAAGTGGTGGAGCCAATCCAATCTTCCGTAAGACTGTGCCATTCACAGGAGCCTTCTCATTTGTCGGACACAAAGGAGATGCGGACAACTACAAATATGTTGAGTTGCAAAAGGAGCCCGTAACTGCGAAACAGTATCAAGAGCTTTATGAAAAATGGCA
>CAUTXU010000131.1:0-2580 GCA_963542415.1 uncultured Streptococcus sp. | reverse complement strand
AATCTGCTTCAAGCTAGCCAGCGTTTCTTCACGAAGCGCTTTTAATTGTTCTTCAATAGTTGACATAATTCCTCCATCAGTCTCTCGTAGATAAAAAGAAAACCACATGCCAAAAACTCCACTCGGAGCGTTGACACGCGGTACCATCCGTTTTCATCTGACAAGTCAGACCTTCATTTCTAAATCCATGCGCAAGTGAATTCACCCAGCTTTCATATAGAGAGCTTGCAGTCACGGCTCTCCTCCCTGATATACTTCCCTTGAGTTACTAGTCTTGCAGATTTCTATTCAATTACTACATAGTTTATCAGATTTTTAGTTAAAAAACAAGTTAGATTAGACTAATTTCAGTATAAAACTCGTTCCTTTTTCTGTTGCTCCATTTTCCACAAATCCAAGCGACTTGAAACACCTCCTAGAAGCATGATTGTAGGTGTAGATTTCCTTGACTCTCAATTCTTTCCGTCCTTTTACTCGAGCCAATTCAATCAAAGTACTTAGAATCTTTTTCCCAAGTCCTCGATGTTGGTAAGCGGGATTCCCAATCACAATGGGGAGATTATCCTGAGATAGTGTAACATCCCCAATTGGAAACCATTCTCCCTTCTCCTTGACTTCAATCCAAAAAAGCTCACCATGCTGATCCAAATAGGAATACATGGCTTCCAAAGTTTCTTGACTATAAGGTAGCTTCACCCCATCTACGAGGTAAACTAAGTCCACATTCTGATACCAAGCAAAAGCTTCCTCACAATGATTGACCTTATAATAAGGAACAAGACGCAGTGAATTATCTATTTGTAGGGCCTGTTTCATCTGCTTTCCTTTTCAACAAAAGAGTTGCTGCTTGATTAAAACCATCACACCAGTTATACCATTTTGCTTCATACTCATCTTGAGGTAAGATATGATTTTTTAAATCCAGAACAGAGTAAATCTTTCTTTCCTCACAAGCTTGCGCATAGAGATGATATAGTTCATCACCGCCGTCTCTATCAAACTCAACAGAAATCGTATCTTGACCTACCAATAAAGCATGATAAGCCCTGTGATGCCCATCTGTAATCAACAAGCAATCTCCGAAGGCAAGAATACTGATTGGAGCAACATTGATTATTTCTGCCGACTGATAAAGTGTCTGGATGCCTTCTAGTTTCTTTTCTGATAAGTATAGTTGAGTTGGATGAAGATCTTTTATGTTGACTTTCATTTCTTTCTCCTCAAGCAAATTCAATACTCACTTCTGCTTGCCTTTAAATCGCCATTGGAAACGAAGCTTGTCATAGAAAGGAAACTCGATAAACAAGACTCCCAAGCCCACACAGAGACTGGCAAGGACATCTGATGGGTAATGAACTCCCACCCAAAAAGAGACAGTAGTTCATACTACTATTACTCTATTTTCATTGCTTTCACAATTGCTAAGGCAGTCAATACAAAAATAAAAAGTGGAAGCACTGTGATTTTTAGGTTTGTAGCACTCGCTAAGGCAACGATGAGCATGCTAAGAATTCCTGGTACAACAACATTGAATACTCCAAGCACTGACTGGATGGTTCCCATGACTTCTTCTGGAACCATCGAGAATACAAGGTTGAAAATCCGAGGCCCCATCATTCCTACTGCAACTGCGCATAAGAAGACAACCACCAATAAAAGAAGGAAATGATTAGTCAACCAAGAAAAGAGAATACAGAGATGCATAATTTCTTCAAAGTAGACAATCATTTTTATGGGAATATTTTTTAGGATACCTCCACTCAAAAAACTTCCCACAATCGTTCCTGAAAAAGTAACCACTGACAATACTGCAATGGATTGCCCAGTGTCAAAGAAGATAAATGGATGATGAATCAACATCAAAGTCGTTAAAGGGGTAATAATGCTTAAAATCATTTGATTCATAGCAGCAATGAATATTAATTTGATGATGGCTGGAAAACTTGCCAATATCTTCATAGAATAGAGGAAATGCTCTCCAAAAGATTTTGCGGTTAATCTTTTACTAACCTCCATCTGTCCCTCAATATCTCTCAAAGAAGTACGAATAAACACCACACCCAACAGTGCAAAAAGAAAGGTCAAAGCATTCAAACCCACAAACATCTGAAGACTGATGACCCCAATCAAAACTCCACCTGTAAGGTTGCTAAGAATATTAACTACACCAGCAGTTGCCTGTCTAAACCCCATAGCATCTGTCATATCATCTCCTATAATCCTCACATACAAAGGAGAAATCATAGCACCTGCAAAATAACTCATGGTATCTGATAAAAGATTGATGCCACAAATAAGAAAAACCATCCCCATAGAAAAGTTCTTATCCGTTACAAACAGTGTCAATAGAGTATAAAGCAGAAACTTACTTGCCAATATAGCAATATATTTTGCAACACGATTTTTTTGAAAATCGGCAATAACGCCTGTGAACAACTGAGAAATCTGCGGCAAAGTCTCCGAAACTGTTATACAAAGAACAGCTAATGAAGCAAATTTATATCCCGATACATAAGAAATAAAGGAAATATAAAACAGCGTATCACCAAATGACGAAACCCATTGATTAATCAGCAACAT
>CAUTXU010000130.1:0-2657 GCA_963542415.1 uncultured Streptococcus sp. | reverse complement strand
TGTAAATGTGAATTGCATACAGATATTGTAACAAAAAAAGCCCTATTTGGATAGGGAGTAGCTAAATTCTTGAGTTCCTATGGTGAAGATGATAAAATAAACGCATGAAATTAGATAAATTATTTGAGAAGTTTCTTTCTCTCTTTAAAAAAGAAACGAATGAATCAGCGGAGTCTGATTCTACTAGTATGCGTCGTTCACGGAGCGATAGAAAAAAATTAGGCCATGTAGGTCCGATTCGGAAATTCTGGCGTCGCTATCATTTAACAAAAATTGTTCTTATCATCGGATTGAGTACAGGATTGCTGGTGGGGACCTATCTGTTTGCTATAGCCAAGTCTACCAATGTCAATGACTTGCAAAATGCCTTGAAAACGCGAACTCTGATTTTTGACCGCGAAGAAAAAGAGGCAGGAGCCCTATCAGGTCAAAAGGGAACCTATGTTGAACTGACAGATATCAGTAAAGACTTGCAGAATGCTGTCGTCGCGACAGAGGACCGTTCCTTTTATAAAAATGATGGGATTAACTACGGTCGTTTCTTTCTAGCCATCCTTACAGCAGGTCGTTCTGGAGGGGGATCCACCATCACTCAACAGTTGGCGAAAAATGCCTATCTTTCTCAGGACCAGACCGTTGAACGGAAGGCCAAGGAGTTTTTCCTTGCCTTAGAGTTGACCAAGAAATACAGCAAGGAGCAAATCCTTACTATGTACCTCAATAACGCCTACTTTGGAAATGGGGTATGGGGTGTTGAAGATGCAAGTAAGAAATATTTCGGTGTATCGGCTTCACAACTAACGCTTGATCAGGCGGCCACTCTAGCAGGGATGCTCAAGGGACCAGAATTGTATAATCCATTAAATTCTGTTGAGACTTCGACCAACCGTAGGGATACTGTTTTGCAAAATATGGTTGCAGCGGGCTATATTGATAAAAATCAAGAGACCGAAGCGGCTGGAGTAGATATGGCTTCTCAACTGCAAGATAAGTATGAAGGCAAAGTTTCGGATTATCGTTACCCGTCCTATTTTGATGCAGTTGTCAACGAAGCAGTTTCCAAGTACAATCTCACAGAAGAAGAGATTGTCAACAATGGCTATCGCATCTACACAGAGCTTGACCAAAACTACCAAGCAAACATGCAGGTTATTTACGAAAACACTTCGCTATTTCCAACGGCAGAAGACGGAACGCATGCCGAATCAGGTAGTGTTGCTCTAGAGCCTAAAACGGGTGGAGTGCGTGGAGTTGTTGGCCGTGTAGCTGGTGATGACAAACCAGGCTTCCGCAATTTCAACTATGCCACTCAGTCTAAGCGTAGCCCAGGCTCAACCATTAAACCTTTAGTCGTTTATACACCCGCAGTAGAAGCAGGATGGGCCTTGAACAAGCAACTGGATAATCATACGATGCAGTACAACAGTTATCAAGTAGACAACTATGCGGGTATTAAGACATCTCCAGAAGTACCTATGTATCAGGCCTTGGCGGAATCACTCAACCTACCTGCTGTTGCGACTGTAAATGAATTAGGTATTGACAAAGCTTTTGACGCTGGGGAGAGATTTGGTCTGAATATGGAAAAAGTTGACCGAGTTCTTGGAGTTGCTCTTGGTGGAGGTGTGGAAACGAATCCTCTCCAGATGGCGCAAGCCTATGCAGCCTTTGCTAATGGAGGTTTGATGCCTGAAGCACATTTCATCACTCGTATTGAAAATGCCAGCGGTCAGGTCATCAAGAGTCATAAAAACTCCCAAAAACGAGTGATTGATAAGTCTGTAGCTGATAAAATGACCAGCATGATGCTAGGAACATTTACCAATGGTACGGGAATTAGTTCGTCGCCAGCGGATTACGTTATGGCTGGTAAAACAGGTACGACTGAAGCTGTTTTCAACCCGGAATATACCAGTGACCAGTGGGTGATTGGTTATACTCCGGATGTGGTCATCAGCCACTGGCTCGGCTTCCCAACAACAGATGAGAATCATTATTTAGCAGGTTCGACCTCAAATGGAGCAGCCCATGTCTTTAGAAGTATGGCTAATACCATTTTGCCTTACACTCCAGGTAGCACTTTTACAGTTGAGAATGCTTATAAACAAAATGGTATTGAACCAGAAAATACGAAAAAGCAAGTTGTTGAAAATGAGACAAACCAGTCTGAAGATCCGATAGGAGATATTCGTAGTCGTGCACAAAATCTTGTAGATGAAGCAGGACGTGCGATTTCAGAAGCTAAAATAAAAGAAAAAGCTCAGACAATATGGGACTCAATCCTTAATCTATTTCGTTAAGAGGCTTGTCAAAGCCTAGGTTTCTTGTTATAATAGATAAGATGGAGGCGTTATGGCACTAAAAAAAGCAAGCCTAGCTTGTGCAGTTTGTGGTTCAAGGAATTACTCAATCAAAATTAGTGGGAACCCCAAGCCAACACGACTAGAAGTAAATAAATTTTGTAAACATTGTGGAAAATATACGACACATAGAGAAACGAGATAGGAGAGAACGATGGGTTTTATTAAGGATATTTTTAAACTTCTTAAAGAAACAACTTGGCCAACTCGCAAAGAAAGCTGGAGAGATTTTCGCTCTATTATGGAATACACAGCCTTCTTTGTGGTCATCATTTACATTTTTGACCAGTTGATTGT
>CAUTXU010000129.1:0-2677 GCA_963542415.1 uncultured Streptococcus sp. | reverse complement strand
CTTTGAGCAACCTGCGGCTAGCTTCCTAGTTTGCTTTTTGATTTTCATTGAGTATGAGTTTAACGGTTGTCAATTTTCTCTGGATAAAGGTCGTGTTGGAAGAGGCGTTGTTCTGCCAAGCCTTCATACTTAGTTCCTGGCTTACCGTAGTTGTAGTAGGGGTCAATTGAGATGCCACCGCGCGGAGTGAATTTTCCCCAGACTTCTAAATAGCGAGGGTCTAGCAAGTTGACCAAGTCTTTCCCGATGGTGTTGATACAGTTTTCGTGGAAATCTCCGTGGTTTCGGTAGCTAAAGAGGTAGAGTTTGAGGGATTTTGACTCAACACAGAGCTTGTCAGGAATGTAGGAAATATAAATGGTCGCAAAGTCTGGTTGAGCAGTGATTGGACACAGTGAGGTAAATTCAGGACAGTTAAATTTAATGAAATAGTCATTTTCCACATGACGATTGTCAAAAGATTCGAGGACATCTGGTTGATAGTCAAAGATGTAGTTGGTTTCTTTGTTGCCTAGTAGGCTTAGGTTTTTCATTTCTTCTTGTTGTGACATGATTTTTTCTTTCTAATCTTAAACACCACGTTGGTTGTCGTAGAGGAGGGTATGCAGTTGAGGAAGGACGCGGACATTGCCCCAGCTATCGTCAGCAGCAACGCGTTCCCAGAGTTCTTTGAGACGGTCCAGTTGGTCTTGGACAATATTGCCAGTAGCCTTGGGCTCAGGATTTCCTGCTGATAAGAAGAGAACATCTGGTTGGTAGCGTTCTTGAATGCCTTTAGCAAAGGCCAAATCGGCATCGTCAAAGACAGGAATTTTAAAGGTGACCTTGTCTGGATCTAGTTGGGAAACGATAAAGTCCAAGGTCTCAAAGTTGACTTCCATCTTGGATGAAGGAGGTTTGGGACTCAGAGTGACCTGGTCGATGTCTTTCAACCAATTTTGCCAGCGAGAGCCTTGAGTTTCAACAGCCAGAGTGACACCACGTTCCTTGAGCTTGGTGACCAGTTCAGCCATGTTGGCTGCTAGGATAGCAGGATTTCCCCCAGATAGGGTAACGTAGTCGTAGCTCCCCAATTTATCCAAGGCAGCAATGACTTCATCAGCGGTCATACGAGTTGGTTTTTCAGAACCATCCCAAGTAAAGGCAGAGTCGCACCAGTCGCAGTGGTAGTCGCAACCAGCAGTGCGGACAAACATGGTTTTCTGCCCAATAGCACGACCTTCACCTTGAAAGGTAGGGCCAAAAATTTCCAGAACTGGTAGTTTGAGGACACGTTCCCTAGTCATCTAACCACTCCCGTCTAAACTCTGCAAAGGCAGTCGGAGTTTCATAGAGGCGAACGTATTCCAAACGGAGACCGCGTTCGTCTGGCAACTCTTGACTCATGGTTTGGAAAATCCAGTAAACCATATTTTCAGCAGTCGTGTTCATATAGGGAAGAGTTTCATTGAGATAGCGATGATCCAAATGGGGCTCTAAGAAGTTCTTGTAGATCGCTTTGATGTCTCCAAAATCGTAGGTCATACCACGCTCATCTAAAAATCCACTGACAGCAATCTGCAGATGATAGGTGTGACCATGAAGGGATTTGCATTTTCCCTCATAGTGAAAGAGGTGGTGGGCAGCATCGAAGGTAAACTCTTTTGATACCAAGGTTCTGTGAGGATTGTAGACAAGAGACTCCCCAGTTTCCTGTTTGATTTCTTTGGGTGCAAAAAACATTAGGCCTCTCCTTTCTGTGAGAGATAAACATCTAAACCATGCTGACGTAGGTGGCAGGCTGGGCAATCCCCACAGCCACTGCCGATAATCCCATTGTAGCAGGTTAAGGTCTTTTCACGAACATAGTCAAAGGCACCGAGTTGATCAGCTAGCTCCCAGGTTTCAGCCTTGTCTAGCCACATGAGAGGTGTTTGGATAACGAAGTCGTAATCCATGGCAAGGTTGAGGGTAACATTAAGGGATTTGACAAAGACATCTCGACAATCGGGGTAGCCTGAGAAGTCTGTCTCGCAGACACCTGTCACGATATCTTTAATACCTCGTTGCTTAGCAAGAACTGCCGCAAAGGATAGAAAGAGGTGGTTACGACCATCAACGAAGGTGTTAGGGATTTCTCCTTCTTTTTGCTCAATTTCTAAATCTGAAGTCAAGGCATTTTCAGTGATTTGTCCCAGCAGAGACATATCTAGGATGTGATGACGAATGCCTTGTTCCTTAGCGATTTCTTGGGCAACTTGAATTTCGAGATGATGACGTTGACCGTAGGCAAAGGTGACGGCTTCGACTGTTTCATAGTGTTTTTTAGCCCAGAAGAGGCAGGTTGTGGAATCTTGACCGCCGCTAAAGACGACCAAGGCTGATTGACGTTTCATAGTACTCCTTCCAAAATGGGAAATGTTCAGAGCACGCAAAAAGCTCCCTTGAGGGAGCTAAAAAATACCAAGTAGAGGTTTTTTTTAGCGATGGCATGTCCCAAACATCGTAATATTCTACCTACAGTCTAGCATATTTTTTGAAAAATGGCAAAGGGCAAGAAAAAAGAGACCAAATGAAGTACTTGGTCTCTCGTGTGATTAGCTCAATTCAGCAACGATGGCCTTGATTTGTTCTGCTGTGTGAACACCAGCAACTTGTTTCACCACTTGGCCGTCTTTTTTGAAGAGAAGAGTTGGGA
>CAUTXU010000128.1:0-2688 GCA_963542415.1 uncultured Streptococcus sp. | reverse complement strand
AAAGAGACAAAAAAATAGCCGTCCTAACTTTGGCGAGTTAACGAGCTATTTTTTAGTTATGTAATTACAGCCACCGTCTTAAACGGCTCTGTAGGGTGTTGTTGACGCAACACCTTTTTCTATATTCATTGTAACATTTATTTAAAAAATTGCAAGGGGAGTAGGATGGTTAGTACCTAAGTGGGGCAATAGTTGAATAGTAGGCATTAAAATTGCTCGTTAGTTTTTGTTTGTTGTTGATTAGCAAACTAAGATTCTTTGATTTTAATATGCACTCTTTTGGTATTCATTCCATAAAGCCTGAAGTTCATCTGCATTTTCTAAGACATATTGCCTTATCATTTTTAGGTCTTTTGCTTTTGCTTTACCATCTCTCAGTTCACCGTTCAGAAACATTGAACCCACTTCTTCTCCGTGGATATAAAAGTGAATATGCGCTTTTTGACCTTTATGGTTATGTTCGTTAGGACGAATTTCAATACCATACTTTAAGAAAGAATATTTAGGCATGTAGTAATCCCACGTAGTCCTTCCATGTTTCAAGGTAGTTATCGCGATTTAACTTAATTTGCTTTTGAGCAAAACGAATATCATAGTCTGCCAAGTCCAAGTTTTCCAATACTTCTCCAGTTAGAATACTAAAGGTTCCAATTAATTCATCGTCATCATACATACGCAAAATAGGGTTGTTTGGATTCTTGTAAATATCATCTTTTGTCATTTCTAAATTAGTTACACCAAATTCTTTGAACATGATTATATCTCCTTTTTGTTTCATTATATCATTTTTGCTAGAATTGTCACGATTTTCGATATATTTGACTACAAGGGAAAGCTTTTATTCAATATAAAATAGAAATTGAAAAAAATGGCAAAATCCGATATAATGGAGTGTTGAAAGGAATGGTAAAATCCAATGTAGAAATCATTCTTAGCTATTGAAACAAGAAAAATAGAGAATCAAAGAAAGAGAACTTATGAATATTCAAGAAGAAATTAAGAAACGTCGTACCTTTGCCATTATCTCTCACCCGGACGCGGGGAAAACAACCATCACTGAGCAGTTGCTCTACTTTGGGGGCGAGATTCGTGAGGCTGGTACTGTAAAAGGGAAGAAAACAGGGACTTTTGCCAAGTCTGACTGGATGGATATCGAGAAGCAACGTGGGATTTCCGTTACTTCATCTGTGATGCAATTTGACTACGATGGCAAGCGTGTGAATATCCTCGACACCCCAGGGCACGAGGACTTCTCAGAAGATACTTATCGTACCTTGATGGCGGTGGATGCTGCGGTCATGGTCGTGGACTCTGCCAAGGGTATCGAGGCCCAGACCAAGAAATTATTTGAAGTTGTGAAACATCGTGGCATTCCAGTCTTTACCTTTATGAACAAGCTAGACCGTGACGGTCGTGAGCCACTAGACCTCTTGCAAGAGTTGGAAGAAGTCTTGGGCATTGCTAGCTACCCTATGAATTGGCCGATCGGGATGGGGAAAGCTTTTGAAGGCTTGTATGACCTCTATAACCAACGTTTAGAGCTCTATAAAGGGGATGAGCGTTTTGCTAGTCTTGAAGATGGAGACAAGCTTTTTGGAAGCAATCCTTTCTACGAGCAAGTCAAGGATGATATTGAGCTTTTAAATGAAGCTGGAAATGAGTTTTCAGAGGAAGCAATCCTTGCTGGAGAATTGACACCAGTCTTCTTTGGTTCGGCTCTTACTAACTTTGGTGTGCAGACCTTCCTTGAAACCTTCCTCAAGTTTGCTCCAGAACCACATGGACACAAGAAAACAGATGGTGAAATTGTGGATCCTCACGACAAGGATTTCTCAGGATTTGTCTTTAAAATCCAAGCCAACATGGACCCTCGTCACCGTGATCGCATCGCCTTTGTCCGTATCGTATCAGGAGAATTTGAGCGTGGGATGAGTGTCAATCTGCCTCGTACTGGTAAGGGGGCTAAACTTTCGAATGTGACTCAGTTTATGGCAGAAAGTCGTGAGAATGTGACCAATGCCGTGGCAGGTGATATTATCGGGGTTTACGATACAGGTACTTATCAGGTTGGGGATACCTTGACAGTTGGAAAAAACAAGTTTGAATTTGAACCCCTGCCAACCTTTACCCCTGAAATTTTCATGAAAGTTTCTGCTAAGAATGTTATGAAGCAAAAATCCTTCCACAAGGGAATTGAGCAATTGGTGCAAGAAGGAGCCGTTCAGCTTTATAAGAATTACCAAACAGGTGAATACATGCTAGGTGCTGTGGGTCAACTTCAGTTTGAAGTCTTTAAGCACCGTATGGAAGGCGAGTACAATGCGGAAGTAGTCATGAGCCCAATGGGTAAAAAGACTGTTCGTTGGATTAAACCAGAGGACTTGGATGAACGGATGTCATCAAGTCGAAATATCTTAGCCAAAGACCGTTTTGACCAGCCAGTCTTCCTCTTTGAGAACGACTTTGCCCTTCGCTGGTTTGCAGATAAGTATCCAGATGTAGAGTTGGAAGAGAAGATGTAACTCAGTACCAACAATTGGAACTGAAGTTCCTAATTGTTGGACGCTAGCCGCTATTTTGCGGTCTAGCTAACTGCCTTACTAACTCATCGGCGAAAAATAATCGTTTTCGCCTCTTCGTGTCGTAATGTAAAAATTGTAAACCGCTATGGCGGCTTACCTAAACGCT
>CAUTXU010000127.1:0-2691 GCA_963542415.1 uncultured Streptococcus sp. | reverse complement strand
CCACAACACCGTTAACCCCAGAGGATTACACAAAAGGAATTAAGATTCCAGAAGGTGGTAAAGTAACGAATGTTGCAAACATTCCAGACTTAACAACACCAGGTAAGAAAGATCCAGTTAAGGTAACGATTGAATTGCCAAATGGTAAAGTTATTACAGTGGAAGTTCCTGTAACTGTTACTCCAGTTAAGGTAACGATTGAATTACCAAATGGCAAAGTGATTACAGTGGAAGTTCCTGTAACAGTAACACCTAAATCACAAAATGGTGGAGGAGTCATTGCTCAAAATGGCGATTCAACTGTGCAGATTGTAACGGAATATCTTGATGAAAATGGTAACCGAATTACTTCAGATAAAGAAGGAAAACACAATCCAATAGAGTTGGAAGGATATGAATTTAGTCATTCAACAACGGATGCTAAAGGAAATACACTACATCACTATAAGAAAGTGAAAAAACCAATCAATCAAGAGCAACCAAGTGCTCCAGAGACTCCTACAAGTCCAGAAAAACCAGTAGCTACTCCGGTTCAGACAAGTTCTACAGATTCTAAACAAGTAGCTGAAACAACCGTATCCAATGATAAGAAGGAATTACCAAATACTGGTACAGAAGATAAGGCTGGTCTAGCTAGTCTTGGACTTCTTGGAATGTTGGGTGCATTCGGACTCGTAGCTCGTAAGAAAAAAGAAGACTAATACTCTTCGAAAATCTCTTCAAACTACGTCAGCTTACATCTGCAACCTCAAAACAGTATTTTGATCTGACTTCGTCAGTTCTATCCACAATCTCAAAACGCTGTTTTGAGCAACTTGCGGCTAGCTTCCTAGTTTGCACTTTGATTTTCATTGAGTATAAGAAAGAAATTTCCTTTCTACAGTCCAATAGAAAAATAGACTGAGGTGAAAACTTCAGTCTATTTCTTTTTACTGTAAAAAAACCTCTGGCAAGTACCAGAGGATAAGAATTTATTTCATTGTTGGGAAGAGCAATACATCACGGATAGTAGTTGTATCAGTGAGGAGCATGCAGAGACGGTCGATACCGATTCCCAAACCACCTGTTGGTGGCATACCGTATTCAAGAGCTTCGATGTAGTCGTAGTCGATACCTGTCGCTTCATCATCACCAAGTTCTTTAGCTTTGGCTTGAGCTTCGAAACGGCTAAGTTGGTCGATTGGGTCGTTCAACTCAGTAAAGGCATTACCGTACTCCTTAGTCATGATAAAGAGTTCAAAACGGTCAGTAAAGCGTTCGTCTTCAGGATTTTTCTTAGCTAGTGGAGATACAGCTACTGGATGTCCATAGACAAAGGTTGGTTGGATCAAGGTTTCTTCAACAAACTCTTCAAAGAAGGCATTGATAATGTGACCAACTTCAGTGTAGTGTTTCTCAACTGGAACTTTCTTCTCAGCAGCGATAGCTTTGGCTTCTTCCAAAGTCATGTCTTGCCAGAAATCTACACCAGTAATTTCTTTGATAGCATCCACCATGTGAACACGTTTAAATGGTTCGTTGATTTTGATTTCAGTACCTTGATAGTTAACTGGACCATTGCCTTTAACTGATTTAGCAGCGTGTTGGATAATACCTTCAGTCAAGTCCATGATGTCTTGGAAGTCTGCATAAGCTTGGTAGACTTCGATAGAAGTAAATTCAGGGTTATGAGTGGCATCCATTCCTTCGTTACGGAAGATACGTCCGATTTCATAGACACGTTCCATACCACCCACGATAAGGCGTTTTAAGTGAAGCTCAGTCGCGATACGAAGTACCATGTCAATGTTTTGGGCATTGTGGTGGGTAATAAATGGACGGGCAGCAGCACCACCAGCCTCGTTGTGAAGAACAGGTGTTTCCACTTCAAGGAAACCTTTTTGGTCAAGGTAACGACGGATTTCAGAAATGATTTTTGAACGAGTGACAAAGCGCTCAAAGCTTTCACGGTTAGAAATCAAGTCAAGGTAACGTTTACGGTAAATTGTTTCAACGTCTGTCAAACCGTGGAATTTCTCTGGCAGAGGACGAAGAGCCTTAGACAAGTGTGTGATGTGAGTAGCCTTGATAGAGAGTTCTCCCATATCTGTACGCATCACTTCACCTTCGACACCAAGGAAGTCACCAAGGTCTGCTTTTTTGAAGATTTCGTAGTTTTCTTCACCGACAGCATCCTTACGAACGTAGATCTGGATTTGACCTTCGCGGTCTTGAAGGTGGGCAAAACCTACTTTACCTTTACCACGTTTGGTTACCAAGCGTCCTGCGATAGTAGCTGTTTCGTTTTTATCGTGTAATTGTTCTTTATCGAGGTCGGCATATTTATCTTTTAATTCTTGAGAGTTAGCAGTGCGTTCAAAACGTTTTCCGAAGGGATCGATTCCTTGTTCACGGAGCGCAGCCATTTTTTCACGGCGAACGATCTGCTGGTCATTTAGTTCTTCCATATGTTCTGTTGACATGGGATCCTCCTAGTTTTACTCAAAATTGAATACGATGAGTCATTTTTTGCGATACTCCCATTTTATCATAAATAAGCAAGAAATTCACGGATAATCTTTCAAAACTAAAAAGAACTTGACGCTAAAATCAAGTTCTGTTATTGATAGGAAGTATCATTCCAAGTATCGAGAGTAAATGTTTCAAAATCATGGGTTTCTAGAATGGTTAGGCTGGCATTTGCTAGACCGC
>CAUTXU010000126.1:0-2739 GCA_963542415.1 uncultured Streptococcus sp. | reverse complement strand
AAGCCCATCGAAAAATCACTCACTGGGGAACAACATTGAATTCTAAGGTGAGTGATGACGATGTCTTATAATCTGATGATACAATGACAGTTAGGTTGTCTAGCTTATAAGGAAAGTACTAGCTGATTTTGAACAGAATTCAGGTAGCTTTCTATGAGAGAAAAAAATAAAACAGAAAGGTAGAGTGAAGTGTTCTAATTTGAACACGAGCGGAAAACTTGGAAAATAGATAATCTGACTGAGAAATCAGGATTTCTCGTCAGATTCCTAATTTTCAGTCGTTTTCTTGTCGCTCTCTAATCTTCATAAAATAAAGAAAGGATGGGTAAACCGTATTTGCTGAACTGAATACGGGCGGAGAACTGTGTAAAAAAGATAAACTGTCTAGCATCTGCGATGCGTCGTCAGTTTCCTATTTTTACTTTGTTCTCTGTCGCTATGCAAAAAGAAAGGTAGAGCGTGTATTTTGATTTGAACACGAGCGGAAAATTTTTCTAAAAAATCAGAAATGAAGGGTAGTTCGGGTTTGGATTGAACCCAGGCTGTTCTCTTCTATAATAATCAAAATTAAGAAAGAAAGGAATTGAACCCACCCTAAAAGCAGTGGGAAAAAGATAGTTGGTCTAGCGAGCATCGCTCACTGCACCCAACTCCTATTTTCCCTTTGCTTTTTGACGGGTTTGGTATCTTATATTATGTCTATCCATATTGCTGCTCAGCAGGGTGAAATTGCTGATAAAATTCTTCTTCCTGGGGATCCTCTTCGTGCGAAATTTATCGCTGAGAATTTTCTTGAAGATGCTGTTTGCTTTAACGAAGTTCGTAACATGTTTGGTTACACTGGTACTTACAAGGGTCATCGTGTATCTGTCATGGGAACTGGTATGGGAATGCCATCTATTTCGATTTATGCGCGTGAGTTGATTGTTGACTACGGTGTGAAAAAATTAATCCGTGTGGGAACTGCGGGTTCTTTGAATGAAGATGTCCACGTTCGTGAATTGGTTTTGGCGCAGGCAGCTGCAACTAACTCAAACATCGTCCGTAATGACTGGCCACAGTACGATTTCCCACAAATAGCTAGCTTTGATTTGTTGGATAAGGCCTACCATATCGCCAAAGAACTCGGTATGACAACCCATGTTGGGAACGTTTTATCATCTGATGTCTTTTACTCAAACTACTTTGAAAAGAACATCGAACTTGGTAAATGGGGAGTCAAGGCTGTGGAAATGGAAGCAGCGGCTCTTTACTATCTTGCTGCTCAACACCATGTTGATGCTTTAGCTATTATGACTATTTCAGATAGTTTGGTCAATCCAGATGAAGATACAACCGCAGAAGAACGCCAAAACACCTTCACTGATATGATGAAGGTTGGTTTGGAAACCTTGATTGCAGACTAAAGGTAAGCTATATTCAGAATGATTTCTCTTGTTCTCAAAATGATAACTATCAACAATGAATCAATCCTGAAATAGGCAAGAATAAGGAAATTGAAGAAATCCTAATGGTGTCAAAGGACCGAGACTAGTCATTTTAATATCTAAATCATAATCAAATAAAGTTGGAAGCCAAGTTGACAAGAAGTCAAGACTTTCAACTTTTTAACTTGAAAATTCCTAGGAGTACAAAATGGATAAGATTGAACAATTACAAGGTATTATTGATCAAAGTCAGAGCATTGTCTTTTTCGGTGGTGCAGGGGTTTCTACAGAGTCTAATATTCCAGATTTTCGTAGTTCAGATGGTATATATAGTCTGAAACTAGGTCGCCATTTTACTGCCGAGCAACTGGTTTCACGCACTATGTTTGAGCGCTATCCAGAGGATTTTTTTGATTTCTACAAAAAGTATCTGGTCTATCCTGATGCCAAGCCGAATTTAGCACATGATTATCTAGCGTCGTTGGAAAAAACAGGTAAATTAAAGGCGATTGTGACGCAAAATATCGATAGTCTCCATGAAATGGCAGGATCTCAGAAAGTTTTGAAACTGCATGGTAGTGCAGATCGTAATTATTGTTTGGGCTGTCATCGCTTTTATGATTTGACTGCCTTTTTGGAACTTGAAGGTCCAGTTCCTTACTGCTTAGATTGTGGCAAGGTGGTCAAACCTGACGTGACCCTTTATGAGGAAGCGCTAGATATGGATGTATTTAGTCGCGCAGCTCGAGCCATTCAGCAAGCAGATTTGTTGATTATTGGTGGAACTTCCTTAGTTGTTTACCCTGCAGCTAGCCTAATCAATTATTTTTCAGGGTCAAATCTTGTCGTTATCAACAAGTCCAGCACTCCTCAAGACAGCCAAGCTGATTTAGTTATCGAAGGTAAGATTGGAGAAGTTTTTTCTAAATTGAGACAATAAAAAACTGAAAGAAGTAGGACTATACTTCCTTCAGTTTTTTTGTATCACGAACTCAGAAACTATGAACAAGATTCTTTTCATTTCTAGGGGAATTTTATTGTTGATGTATAGTAGATTGAAATAAGATGTGATCAAATCAATTAGGAAAGTTAATACTCTTCGAAAATCAAATTTAAACCACGTCAGCGTCGCCTTACCGTACTCAAGTACAGCCTGCGGCTAGCTTCCTAGTTTGCTCTTTGATTTTCATTGAGTATAAATTAATTTCTAAAAATGTTTTAGCAGTTGTAGTGTACTGTTTTAGTTTCAATTTACTATATAAATTGCTCGAGTTATTTTTAATTGTTGAATAAAAGGAAAAAAGGAAGACTT
>CAUTXU010000125.1:0-2871 GCA_963542415.1 uncultured Streptococcus sp. | reverse complement strand
TGCAAAAGTTACTGGCTCAACATGGTGTTAAGGGCTTGGATAATTTTGCCTTGACAGTCCTTGTCCTCTTTATCGTCATGCCCAACTTTTTCCTGACTGCAGGAGGAGTTTTGTCATGTGCTTATGCTTTTATCTTGACCATGACCAGCAAAGAAGAGGAGGGGCTTAAGGCTATTGCCAGAGAAAGTCTAGTCATTTCCTTGGGAATATTGCCCATTCTATCCTTCTATTTTGCGGAATTTCAACCTTGGTCTATCCTTTTGACCTTTGTCTTTTCCTTTCTATTTGACTTGGTCTTCTTACCGCTCTTGTCTATCTTATTTGCCCTTTCCTTTCTCTATCCAGTCATTCAGCTGAATTTTATTTTTGAATGGTTGGAAGGAATGATTCGATTTGTATCACAGCTGGCAAGTAGGCCTCTGGTTTTTGGACAACCCAATGTATGGCTGTTGATACTACTATTAATTTCTTTGGCTTTGGTCTATGATTTGAGGAAAAATATCAAAAGAGTAGCTGGCATAAGCTTACTTATTGTGGGTTTCTTTTTCTTGACCAAGCATCCACTGGAAAATGAAATTACCATGCTGGATGTGGGGCAAGGGGAAAGTATTTTCCTACGGGATGTAACTGGGAAAACCATTCTCATAGATGTAGGTGGCAAGGCAGAGTCAAATAAGAAAATTGAGGCTTGGCAAGAAAAGGTAACGACTAGCAATGCCCAGAGAACCTTGATTCCCTATCTTAAAAGTCGAGGAGTGGCCAAGATTGACCAGCTGATTTTGACAAATACGGACAAGGAACATGTTGGAGATTTGTTGGAGGTGACCAAGGCTTTTCATGTAGTGGAAATTTTAGTGTCAAAAGGTAGTTTGAAACAGAAGGAATTTGTAGCGGAACTAGAGACTACTAAAACCAAGGTGCGTAGTGTGATAGTGGGAGAGAATTTGCCAATTTTTGGAAGTCAGTTAGAGGTCTTATCTCCAAGGAAAATTGGAGATGGAGATCATGAAGATTCCCTGGTTCTGTATGGGAAACTCTTGGATAAGCACTTTCTCTTCACTGGAAATTTGGAGGAGAAAGGAGAGAAGGACTTGCTGAAGCAATATCCTGACCTAGAAGTGGATGTCTTGAAAGCTGGTCAACATGGCAATAAAAAATCATCAAGTTCAGCCTTTCTAGAAAAACTCAAACCAGAGATTACTCTTATCTCAGTTGGAAAGAATAATCGAACGAAACTCCCCCATCAGGAAACCATGACCCGACTGGAAGGTATCAATAGCAAAGTGTATCGAACTGACCAGCAAGGAGCTATACGCTTTAAAGGGTGGAAAAGTTGGAAAATAGAAAGCGTTCGATAGGAGGGACAAATATTATATATTAGTAAAATAAACTAAAAATCTGTTGCATAATAATGATAAAAACGATATAATGGAAGCGTATTCAATGTTGATGATATAAAACCATTAAAAACCGTTTAATTAGTTAGTTTATGATCTATTGGTCTTTTTCAGTCCAGTGTATCTGCTGTGAGCGTCCTTAAAACTTATCGGTATGCTTGAAATACCTACTATAGGTCTAGTATGAATTACCACAGATATAGCTATATTAACGTTCTGTCATGATCTCGTTATTATAGCTATTCTGAGTATAAAGTTGGTTCTGGTTTGAATTACAATCGTTATGAGGTACTAAACTACTACAGCGGAGGCTATTAATCATTAAAGAGTGATAAAAAGGAGGGCTAGATATGTTGCATCTTACTCATGTGACCTTAAAAACGCGACAAGTCATCTTACAAGATGTTGATTTTACATTTGAAAAGGGTAGGATTTATGGTATTCTTGCTATCAATGGTTCTGGAAAGACGACCCTGTTCCGCGCCATTAGCAATTTAATTCCTATAAGTAGTGGAAATATCGCAGTCTCTCCTTCTTTATTTTATTATGAGAGTATTGAATGGCTGGATGGAAACTTAAGTGGGATGGACTATCTTCGCCTGATCAAGAACATCTGGAAGTCAGGGCTGAACTTGGGGGATGAAATTACCTATTGGGAAATGTCTGACTATATCAGCCTTCCCATTCGCAAGTATTCCTTAGGCATGAAGCAACGCTTGGTGATTGCCATGTATTTCCTCAGTCAGGCGAAATGCTGGCTTATGGATGAGATTACAAATGGCTTAGATGAGTATTATCGACAGAAGTTTTTTGATAGGCTAGCACAAATCGATAGACAAGAACAGCTGGTTCTTTTAAGTTCCCACTATAAGGAAGAGTTGCTTGATGTCTGCGATAGAGTAGTAACCATTCATCGGGGAAAGATAGAAGAGGTTCCGTTATGAAAGATATTAGCCTATTTTTATTAAAGAAAGTTTTCAAAAGTCGCTTAAACTGGATTATCTTAGCTTTATTTGTATCTGGACTCGGTGTTACCTTTTATTTCAATAGTCGGACTGCAAACTCCGTCAGCTTGGAGAGAGAGTTGGAAACTAGTCTTGTAGACCGTGAGAGAGTCATCAATGGATATGAAGAGAAACTCTCCCAAATATCTGACACCAGCTCGGAGGAATACCAGATTGCTAAAATTAATTTAGAATCGCAAAAAAATCTTTTGACTCAAAAGAAAGAAATTCTGACTTTGTTAAAAGAAGGACGCTGGAAAGAAGCCTACTATTTGCAGTGGCAAGCTTTGGAAAAGAGTTATGAAATTGTATCAAAGGAACCGACTTCTAGCTCTGACTTTAAAATGGCGGTTGACCGCGAACGAAAGACTTACCAAGCCCTATATCCCTTGAACATAAAAGCCCACAATTTAGTTTATCCGACCCACGGGATTGATCAGATTGTCTGGATTTTAGAGGCTATCATCCCA
>CAUTXU010000124.1:0-2882 GCA_963542415.1 uncultured Streptococcus sp. | reverse complement strand
ATCCTACATAATCTAACAACCTTACGCATAGTCCTGCGTAGCCTGTCTATTAAGGGATAGGTGGGGACTATTCACAGCAAAAAGGAGTTACCTTTCTCGAGGGTAACTCCTTTGTTTATAGGTAAATGTTTAACAATTTAGTAAGTCAACACAAAGTATTTCTTCTTCCCGCGGCGGATAACAGTGAGTTCGTTTTCTAACTTATCTGCGTCACTCAAGACATAGTCAAGGTCTTGGATACGGTCGCCGTTGACGTAGATAGCTCCGTTTTGGACGTCTTCACGGGCTTGGCGTTTTGAGTTAACCACGCCAGAAGATACAAGAAGTTCAACGATGTTGTGATTTTCGTCTGCTTGTACTTGGTAGTTTGGCACTCCACGAAGTCCTTGTTTGAGTTCTTTGACAGAAAGGTTTTTGATGTTTCCAGCAAAGAGTTGCTCGGTGATGTTAAGGGCTTCTTTGTAAGCTTCTTCTCCGTGAACAAGAGTCACGACTTCACGAGCGAGGACCTTTTGTGCCAAGCGTTCGTGTGGAGCCGCTTCAAACTCTTTGCGGATGTCTTCAATCTCATCGAGTGACAAGAAGGTAAAGATTTTCAAGAAGCGAACAGCGTCAGCATCCATCACGTTCATCCAGAATTGGTACATTTCGTATGGAGAAGTCTTTTCAGGATTGAGCCAGACTGCGTTTCCTTCTGATTTACCAAATTTCTTACCAGTTGCGTCTGTGATGAGTGGAACAGTGATAACGTGACCAGTCTTGTCAGCCTTACGACGAAGCAATTCGGTACCAGCTGTCATATTTCCCCACTGGTCAGAACCACCGATTTGTAGTGTGACGTTGTGCTCTTGGTTAAGGACGTAGAAGTCATACCCTTGCATGATTTGGTAGGCAAACTCAGTGTAAGAAATCCCTGTCTCGATCCGTTTCTTCACAGACTCCTTGCTCATCATGTAGTTGACAGTGAAGTATTTTCCGATATCACGGAGGAAGTCAATGAAGCTGATGCTGCCAAACCAGTCGTAGTTGTTGACCATGACAGCTTTATTTTCGCCATTTTCAAAGTCAAGAAAACGAGAAAGTTGTCCTTGGATAGACTTGACCCAGCCATCTACTGTGTCTTTTGTTTGGAGACTACGCTCAGCATCTTTGAAGGACGGATCTCCGATGAGACCTGTAGCACCGCCAACGAGCGCATAAGGTTTGTGACCTGCTAGCTGCAAGCGACGACTTGTCAAGATTGCGACAAGGTGGCCTAGGTGAAGGCTGTCAGCAGTTGGATCGTAGCCAGTATAATAAGAAACTTGACCTTCTTCTAGGGCTTTACGCAAAGCTTCTTCATCAGTCGTTTGAAAAATCAAACCACGCTCTTTTAGCTCATCAAAAATGTGCATGTGTCTTTTCTCCTTTATAAAATATTGTTTCTACCTATTGTATCACAAACTTGATTAATAGCCTAGTGGAATAGGGAAGAAAGTGGCTATTTTATTGAAAGTTTCCCTTTTATGGTATAATAGAGAAAGCGAGGACATTCATGAAAGAAAGAATTAATGAATTAAAAACAAAAATGCTGCATTTTTTCCAGCAGCTAATGCAACGAATTGCAAAATGGAAGAAAAGACTAGCAAAAAAACTAGCTAATAAGAAAACCGGTAAAAAGGGGACCTCTTCTGACAAAGTTAGAAGGGCAGGGTCTATTTTTGCTAAGGTTTTGAGTGGGTTTAAAATAGTCTTTAATACTCTCTTTATCTTAGGCTTTATCGGTGGACTGTTTGGCGCTGGTGTAGCTATGGGTTATGGAGTCGCTCTATTTGACAAGGCCCAGGTACCTCAAGCAGAAGAGTTGGTCAAGCAAGTGAAGGATATTGCCTCTATTTCAGAAATCACTTATTCTGACGGCAGTACCATTGCCTCGATCGAGGGCGATTTATTGCGCACTTCAGTCGCTTCAGATGCTATCTCAGACAATCTTAAGAAAGCCATTGTTGCGACAGAGGACGAGCATTTCAATGAACACAAGGGAGTTGTGCCTAAGGCCGTTATTCGTGCGACCTTGGGAACCTTTGTCGGTCTAGGCTCGTCTAGTGGTGGTTCGACCTTGACCCAGCAGGTCATCAAGCAGCAAGTGGTGGGGGATGCTCCAACTCTAGCTCGTAAGGCTAAAGAGATTATTGATGCTCTAGCTTTAGAGCGGGCCATGGGTAAGGATGAGATTTTGACAACCTACCTTAACATAGCTCCTTTTGGTCGCAATCATAAAGGTCAAAATATTGCAGGTGCCCAGCAGGCTGCAGAAGGAATCTTTGGAGTCAATGCTTCGGATTTAACGGTCCCTCAAGCTGCCTTTATCGCAGGATTGCCACAGAGTCCAATCAGTTATTCTCCTTATGAATCTGATGGTAGTATGAAGAGTGATGAGGACATGGCTTTGGGAATCAAGCGTGCCAAGGATGTCCTCTACAACATGTACCGGACAGGAGCTCTAAGTCAGGAAGACTACGATAAGTACAAAGATTATGACTTTAAGAAAGACTTCCTACCATCAGGTAGTGTTAGTGGTACTTCGCGTGACTATCTCTACTATGCAACCTTGGCAGAAGCTACTGACCGCATGTACGACTACCTTGTCCAACGAGATAATGTCTCTGCGCAAGAGTTAAAGAATGAGTCCATTCAGAAATCCTATCGTGATCTAGCCGCCAAGGAAATTGAAAATGGTGGATATAAGATTACGACAACTATCAATAAAAATGTTCATGCTGCGATGCAAAATGCGGTTGCGACCTACGGTTATCTGCTAGATGATTCGACAGGCCAGCCTGAGGTGGGGAATGTCCTCATGGACAACCAAACGGGAGCCATCCTTGGATTTGTTGGTGGTC
>CAUTXU010000123.1:0-2957 GCA_963542415.1 uncultured Streptococcus sp. | reverse complement strand
CTTGCAAGCTAGCAAGTGGATAAACAAAAGGCTCTACTGCTATTTCACTTTTCTTCTGTAAGATAAAAATGGTCTTGGATTGTTTGGCATTAGCAAAGAGATTTTCAGGCAAACTAATCATGGCAGTCAGACTGGCCTCCTCTTTCAACCAGCCTTTCAACAAATCACTTTGAGGACTGGTCAACAAATCACTCGGAGCAAGAAAAATAGCGTATCCGTCTGACTTGAGATACTTAAGTCCTTGTTCCATGAGCAAGTGATGGGCGTAAGTATGTTCTTGACTAGAAGCAACTTGATGGCGCGACGCAACGGCATCATCAGGATAATAGCCGACAGGCAAGTCGCTGATGACCACATCGCTTTCTTTGAGCATTTGTGGACGAACGGCATCTCCTTGGACAAAGCCAGCCTGCAAACCAATCACATCTGCCATACTAGCCGCCAAATCAATCAGCAAATCATCCACTTCCATTCCCAAGTAATCCACTTTTTTAGCAAGCGAGGTCAAGAAAGTAGCGCCCAGAATTCCCATGCCAGAACCCATTTCGAGGATAGTGATCTCCTCCTCTTTAAACAACTCTTCCACAATAAACACCAAAAGTAAAGCAATGGCATCTGGTGTAAACTGGTGATTGGCCTGCAGGGGTTCTGTCTGCCCAGCCTTCATCAAGAGAAATTGGTAGGTCTTGAGCCATTCTTCCTTGCGAAGTGCTAAGCGTTTAAGAGCCTGATTGTTCTCTTTGACCTGATTTAGCTCAGTCTCACCATCCAAATAGATGCTGTTTTGCTCCACCAAAGCGTCATAAAAGTTGGTCGCCAAATTACTTTGGATGACTTGGACATTCTCTAGTAAATAGGTATAAGCTTGTTCAATTTTTTCAAAATCCATATTCCTATCTTATCAAATTTCCCTTCTTTTTTCCATCCTTATAGAAAAATCACTCCCTGACTAGGCGAGTGATTTTTGGGCTACTGTTAAAAAGAGTTCTGAGTAATTTCCTTGAAACAGGTCCTCGGCACTATAGAGGATCTGACTATGCACAGATGAAAAACCATGCTCAATTAGCCTGTTTTCCAGTTCAACTAAATCAAAACCATGATGGTTAGCTTCCATCTTGGTAAAATCGGCAATAAGGAGTCGCCCATCTTCCTTCAAATGTTGATGAAACAGTGATAGGGCCACATCCAAATCAGGCATATGATGAAGAACCCGACTAACAACAATGAGATCAAACTCTTGCTTCAAGGGATTTTCCAATAAATCTTGTTCCAAAAACTGGATATTCTTGATTGCTTGCTGTTCCGCTTTCAAACGAGCTTGCTCCAGCATTTTCTCAGAAATGTCTACAAGAGTGACAGACTTAGCCTGCTTGGCTAGGGGCAAGGCTAATAGACCCGTCCCTCCACCGAAATCCAGAATTTCTTTGTCTGATAGAAGAGCAATCTGTTTCTCGACTGCTTGACAAACCAAGTTTGCAAGAAAGATATTTTTAGGGGAATCGAAAGTTTCCGCTTTGTGGTTAAAATTATGTCTCATATTTTTAGTTTAGCACAAAGTAGCTGAATTGACTAGAACTTCTCTTTCTTTTCAGGCTTCTTTTCTGATTTTTTCTTCTCTACTTTTTCGCTTGAATCGGTCGCTACCTCTTCCTTTTTATCTCTTTTCTCTTCTTTGATTTTGACTGAAGGGAATAGGAACTCATATTGACTCTTAGATGTACGAACCGTCGTCACCAAGCTTGCTTTATTGTTTTGATAACTCACCTGACCCAGATTAAAGGTCTGTTCCCCACTTTCTTTCTCAACCTTATCTTTGGTTCGCTTGGCCATGGCAAAAGCAAGCAACTTTTCTTTATTTAAAGCATAGTCTTGATAGTGGGCGACTTGTCGGTTCAAGTAAAATTGTAACAAAAGACTAAAGATGGCTGCCATGGTGACTGCATAGATGAGAACACCTGCCTTAACTTTTTTCTTTTTCCACACGATAGATGAACTCCCTTTCTAAGCCTTTTTGGAACTGGAAATGAAAGCGAACCACTTGATTCTCCTCTGTAATCTGTGCGGATTTGAGCCCATAAACCATAGGCTGATAACCCCGTCCACTGGCATCGGTTTTCCGAAAATCGTCTGACTTGGACTTACCGATGGCGATATCCTTGCCATCCTGCTTCATATAAATGCGATTACCTTCCACTTTTTCGAATTGCGAACGGTCTAACTCTGCCTCCAACTGGTCCACAAATAAGAGCCACTCCTTTTGCTCACTTTGCTGCTGGTAGCGAACTTCTGAAATGAGGAGCTGACTCATAGCTTGAAAGAGGAGTAAGCTTCCACTGATAACAATAAGGGCAATCAGGGATTCCAACAAGGTAAAAGCCTTAACCTTATGGCTCTTTGATAGCCAACAACTGTTCTGAACCATGGTAGACCTCCAATCCTTTTTCACTAGAAAACACCTGAATCTCAACTCCGTTTATGTTTACCTGATTTTGACCTGTCTGCAAGGCCATCTTAGCTACCCTCAAGACTTCTTCCTTTTGCAAGATTTTTGCTTCTTCTTGCCTATTTTTTTGAATTTGTCCCAAAAGGAGAGTCGCAATGCTAGCAAAGATAGCTAGAGCAACTACTGCTTCCAGTAAAATCACTGCCCTAATTTTTTGTTTCCTTAATGCGTTTAATTTTTCCATTTCCTAGATATAATTGATAGCGAATCGCTCCTTTACTGGTCTGAAATTCAACCTTAGCCAGGGACGAATTGCCCCCAGCTCGGTCAAATGTGATACTTTGGCCCGATGGTGCTTGAATTCCTTTAGGAACTGTCAACTTTTGACTGCCATTGCTAATCGTCTGCCCATCTAAGTTTAGACTAGTCTTTTGCTGACTGGCTACACTGCGTTTTTGAGTTTCCCGATAGAGTTCTTCAAACTCCATAAAGAAAATCTGCTCCTCTACCGCCG
>CAUTXU010000122.1:0-3026 GCA_963542415.1 uncultured Streptococcus sp. | reverse complement strand
CCATCGTGCCGTCTTGGACAGACTATGAGGCGACTGCTGGAGAAAAGATTATCAATCTGGATCCAGGGATGGCCTTTGGGACAGGAACCCACCCAACTACCAAGATGAGCCTTTTTGCCTTGGAGCAGATCCTTCGTGGTGGCGAAACGGTGCTGGATGTGGGGACTGGTTCAGGTGTCCTTTCCATTGCCAGCTCGCTTCTAGGTGCCAAGGAAATTTTTGCCTACGACCTAGACGATGTGGCAGTTCGAGTTGCTCAGGAAAATATTGAGCTCAACCCTGGTATGGAAAATATCCATGTAGCGGCAGGAGACTTGCTCAAGGGTGTTGAGATTGAAGCAGATGTCATCGTAGCTAATATCTTGGCGGATATCCTCATTCATCTGACAGACGATGCTTATCGTTTGGTCAAGGATGAAGGCTACCTGATCATGAGTGGCATTATCAAGGACAAGTGGGACATGGTGCGCGAGTCGGCTGAGTCAGCTGGATTTTTCCTTGAAACCCATATGATTCAAGGGGAATGGAATGCCTGTGTCTTTAAGAAAACTAAGGATATCTCTGGTGTGATTGGAGGCTAGCATGCAACAGTATTTTGTCAAAGGCAGTGCAATCTCTCCTGTCACCATCGAGGACAAGGAAACCAGCAAGCATATGTTTCAGGTCATGCGCCTGAAAGAAGATGATGAGGTTACTTTGGTCTTTGATGATGGCATTAAGCGCTTGGCGCGTGTGCTGGATGTGGAAAGTCGTCAGTTTGAATTGATTCAAGAATTAACTGACAATGTGGAGCTACCAGTCCAAGTGACCATCGCATCCGGCTTTCCTAAGGGAGACAAGCTGGAGTTCATTACTCAAAAAGTAACCGAACTGGGTGCCAGCCAAATCTGGGCCTTTCCTGCCGACTGGTCGGTCGCCAAGTGGGATGGCAAGAAATTGGGCAAAAAGGTTGAAAAACTAGAAAAAATTGCCCTTGGGGCAGCAG
Source organism: uncultured Streptococcus sp. (assembly GCA_963542415.1). GTDB lineage: Bacteria > Bacillota > Bacilli > Lactobacillales > Streptococcaceae > Streptococcus. The sequence goes on along the minus strand of CAUTXU010000122.1, from coordinate 2,041 downwards.
AACAAAGTAAGCGTAATATCGTTCCAAGTATTCAGCTTTTTGAAAGGAAAGCAGACTTTCTAGCCCAACTTGACCAGTTTGACCGCGTCGTAGTAGCTTATGAAGAGTCGGCCAAAGAAGGAGAAGCCGCTGCACTTTTACAAGCAGTCACTGGTCTTGAAAAAGGAGCCAAATTGCTCTTTATCTTTGGTCCAGAAGGTGGCCTGTCACCTGCAGAAATTGCAAGCTTTGAAGCCAAAGGAGCTATTTTGGCAGGACTTGGCCCTCGCATTTTACGAGCAGAAACAGCACCACTTTACGCTTTATCAGCCCTTAGTGTTTTATTAGAATTAGAGAAATAAGAGGAAGAAAATGGAACAAAAACACCGTTCAGAATTTCCAGAGAAGGAACTTTGGGATTTAACAGCCCTATACCAAGACCGTGAGGATTTCTTACGTGCGATCGAGAAGGCTCGCGAAGACATCAACCAATTTAGCCGTGACTACAAGGGTAATCTTCATACTTTTGAGGATTTTGAAAAGGCCTTTGCGGAATTGGAACAAATCTACATTCAGATGAGCCATATTGGCAATTATGGCTTTATGCCTCAGACGACAGATTATAGCAATGACGAATTTGCTAACATTGCCCAAGCTGGGATGGAATTTGAAACAGATGCCAGCGTAGCCTTGACCTTCTTTGATGACGCCTTGGTGGAAGCTGATGAGGAAGTCTTGGACCGTTTGGGTGAATTGCCTCACTTAACGGCAGCCATTCGTCAGGCAAAAATCAAAAAAGCCCACTATCTAGGGGCTGATGTGGAGAAGGCCTTGACCAATCTGGGTGAAGTTTTCTACAGTCCACAGGATATTTACACTAAAATGCGAGCTGGGGACTTTGAAATGGCTGACTTTGAAGCCCATGGCAAGACTTATAAAAACAGCTTTGTGACTTATGAGAATTTCTACCAAAACCACGAGGATGCTGAGGTTCGTGAGAAATCCTTCCGTTCCTTCTCAGAGGGACTTCGTAAGCACCAGAATACAGCAGCTGCAACCTATCTAGCTCAGGTTAAGTCCGAAAAACTCTTGGCTGATATGAAGGGATATGACTCTGTCTTTGATTATCTTCTAGCTGAGCAAGAAGTGAACCGTGCCATGTTTGATCGTCAGATTGACCTCATCATGAAGGATTTTGCGCCCGTTGCTCAGAGATACCTCAAGCATGTTGCCAAGGTCAATGGTCTTGAAAAGATGACCTTTGCCGACTGGAAATTAGATTTGGACAGCGCCCTCAATCCTCAAGTGACCATTGACGACGCCTATGATTTGGTCATGAAGTCAGTAGAACCTTTGGGGCAAGAATATTGTCAGGAAGTTGCTCGCTATCAAGAAGAGCGCTGGGTGGACTTTGCTGCTAACAGTGGCAAGGATTCCGGCGGTTATGCGGCGGATCCATATCGCGTGCACCCTTATGTCCTCATGAGCTGGACAGGCCGTTTGAGCGATGTCTATACCTTGATTCATGAAATCGGGCATTCTGGTCAATTCATCTTTTCAGACAATCACCAAAGCTACTTTAATGCTCACATGTCTACCTACTATGTCGAAGCGCCGTCAACTTTCAATGAATTGCTTCTCAGTGATTACTTGGAGCACCAATCTGACGACCCTCGTCAAAAACGCTTCGCTCTGGCTCACCGCTTGACAGACACCTACTTCCATAACTTTATTACCCACCTCTTGGAAGCAGCCTTCCAGCGTAAGGTTTATACATTGATTGAAGAAGGAGAAACCTTCGGGGCAAGCAAACTCAATAGCATTATGAAGGAAGTTTTGACGGATTTCTGGGGAGATGCCATTGAAATTGATGATGATGCGGCTTTGACTTGGATGCGCCAAGCTCACTATTACATGGGCTTGTATAGCTACACTTACTCGGCAGGGCTTGTCATCTCGACTGCAGGTTACCTCCATCTTAAAAACTCAGAAACTGGAGCTGAAGACTGGCTCAATCTCCTCAAATCAGGTGGTAGCAAGACACCGCTTGAGTCAGCTATGA
>CAUTXU010000121.1:0-3083 GCA_963542415.1 uncultured Streptococcus sp. | reverse complement strand
TTTCCCCGAATTTTTTGTGAAGACTCGCCTAGCATCGTGGGACGAACCACTTAAAAGAAGAGCTCTAAGTATAACAAAGAATAAACTAGGAATTGAGCCGAAGGCATAACTTATGTTAGGCAAGGCGACAATGACGAAGTTTAAATTTGTTATACGACGAGCAACGATGTTCGTGCGGTTGCACAGGAACGTGCATAGTCAACTCTTCAAGTATAGCATATCTCCTATTTTCTTACAAGTAATAACACCTAAAATGAAGCTTTTTCTTTTACTTTTTTCTGCCAAGATGCAAAAAGCATGCTGAGGTAAAAAATACTCATCATAATAGGAACACCAAGAATGGTCTTTTCATGATAGAAAATCGTCAAATAGGCTGAAAAGACAACGCCAAGGACAAAACTACTAAGCAGGCTAACAAAGATGAATCCTTCACGCAAAAAAGGTGTGTGCTTGGTTCGGAAATAATCTCCAAAAGCCAGCATGGTCCGTTTGATATTCCCTGTCATAAAAGCGTTATTATAGGCAATACCCGACACTTCTCCAAAAGCAGTTGTCACCAATCCCATACAGAAGGCCAAGGGCGGTACTAGATAGATATTATCTACAGTCTGCGGCACAAAACCAATAATGATTGATAAGATTGCCAAAGGAATCAGTGACAGAATCGGTTTTTTCACAATTCTCAATTTTTCCTTATAAACAGTTAATAAAAAGACACCCATCATAAAAGCTAGTAAGGTGAGAACCTTGTCCCTAACATCTGAAACATTATTTTGGATTAATTCTACTGATAGAAAGACGACATTCCCAGTTTGTCCAGCAACAAGAGTGTTCCCTCGTACAATAAAAGTATAGGCGTCCACATATCCTGCACAAAAAGTCAAAAAAAGCGCTAGCCTCTTAGACTGACGTGATATTTTTCTTATAGGTAATAACCTCATTTTCCCTCCCATTTCATTTACTCATCTCATTATTGTACCACTTTCTTTGGAAAAGACCTAGTAGCTTATTTGAAATTTTTTCCCCTCTGTTGGATAGTCCCGTCTATCTATGTTATAATGAAAGAAGGATTTGAAATCGGAAAAGGAGTAACTATGCTTAAATTAGGTGTCATCGGAACAGGGGCTATCAGCCACCACTTCATAGAAGCAGCCCATACCAGTGGAGAATATCAACTAGTCGCAGTCTATTCTAGAAAACTAGAAACTGCAGCAAACTTTGCTTCTCGCTATCAGGATATCCAACTCTTTGATCAAGTAGAGGACTTCTTCAAGAGCTCCTTTGATGTGGTCTATATTGCTAGCCCAAACTCCTTGCATTTTGCTCAGGCAAAAGCTGCCTTGTCTGCAGGTAAACATGTCATTCTTGAAAAGCCAGCTGTCACTCAGCCACAAGAATGGCTAGATTTGAGACATACAGCTGAGAAAAATCACTGTTTTATATTCGAAGCAGCTCGTAATTATCATGAAAAAGCTTTCACTACTATCAAAAACTTCTTAGCAGACAAGCAAGTGTTAGGGGCAGATTTCAACTATGCCAAGTATTCTTCCAAAATGCCGAATTTGTTGGCTGGACAGACACCAAATGTCTTTTCAGACCGTTTTGCTGGTGGAGCGCTTATGGATTTGGGAATTTATCCTCTCTACGCTACCGTTCGTCTCTTTGGAAAAGCTCAAGACGCGACCTATCAGGCTCAACAGCTTGACAATAGCATTGACTTAAATGGAGATGGAATCCTCTTCTACCCTGACTTTCAAGTTCATATCAAGGCTGGGAAAAACATCACTTCCAATCTTCCTTGCGAGATTTATACGACAGATGGAACCTTGACCCTCAACACCATCGAACATGTCAGCTCAGCTATTTTTACCGACCATCAAGGCAATCAAGTCCAACTCCCTATCCAACAGGCTCCTCATACGATGACTGAGGAAGTCGCTGCATTTGCACACATGATCCATCAACCTGATCTGAATCTCTACCAAACTTGGCTGGAAGATGCAGGCTCTGTTCATGAGCTACTATATACCATGCGCCAGACTGCTGGCATTAGATTTGAGGCAGAAAAATGAAAACCAAACTACCGACTGAATGGCAAGAACTGAGCGACCAACTCGGTTTCCAAGAATTCACCCCCATTCAAACTCAACTATTTGAACCCCTTCTTGCTGGAGAAAACCTCCTAGGAGTGAGCCCAACAGGAACTGGTAAGACCCTAGCTTACCTTCTACCAAGTCTTCTCAGACTACAAAAGAAAAAAGCCCAGCAACTCTTGATTCTAGCACCAAATACAGAACTAGCTGGACAGATTTTTGATGTATGTAAAACATGGGCAGAAGCCATCGGTTTGACAGCCCAACTCTTCCTATCGGGTTCAAGTCAGAAACGCCAAATTGAACGACTCAAAAAAGAACCAGAAATTCTGATTGGAACTCCTGGCCGTATCTTTGAACTAATTAAATTGAAAAAAATCAAGATGATGAATGTGGAAACCATCATCCTGGATGAATTCGACCAATTGCTAGATGATTCTCAGATACACTTTGTTGAAAAAATTACTCACTACGCACCTCGTGACCACCAACTTGTCTATATGAGTGCGACAACCAAGTTTGACCAAGAAAAGATTGTGTCGAATACACGCACTATTAATCTCTCTGATCAAAAACTGGACAATATCCAGCATTTCTACATGCAGGTAGACCAACGTCACCGAGTGGATATGCTACGAAAGCTGACTCATGTTGAGGATTTCCGCGGACTAGTCTTCTTTAACAGTCTATCAGACCTTGGTAGCGCAGAAGAAAAACTACAGTATCGTGATATATTGGCTGTTTCCCTCGCTAGCGATGTCAATGTTAAATTTAGAAAAGTCATCTTAGAAAAGTTTAAAGATAAGCAACTAACCCTGCTTCTTGCAACTGACCTTTTGGCTCGTGGAATTGATATCGATAGTCTCGAATGTGTTGTAAACTTTGATGTCCCTAGAGATATCGAAACATATACTCACCGTGCTGGCCGTACAGGTCGTATGGGCAAGGAAGGTTATGTTATCACTCTCGTCACTCATCCAGAAGAAATCA
>CAUTXU010000120.1:0-3086 GCA_963542415.1 uncultured Streptococcus sp. | reverse complement strand
ATTGATAAAAGAATCTTCTTCAATTATTCTTTACCATCCCGCATCAAATGTAACTAATTTTTTAATTTCATGTTTTTTTCTCATGCAATGAAACCCCTTTCTGTTTCCTTGTTTTTATTTTAACATATATATATTATTCAGCCAAGTATCTTTATTATATTTCGAACTTTTTTTTCTTATTATTACCATAGAGAATTATTTATTTCTTTAACTTGCTATTTTGAACTAAAAATTTTATAATGAAATTAAGCAAATAGGAAGGATTATTATCTTTAATGAATACACTCGCTGAGAAATTCAGAGTAAAGAGAAAAGAGTTAGGTCTCTCCCAACAAACTCTTGCAGAAGGAATTTGTGAACAAAGCCAGATTAGTAAAATTGAGAGAGGGCATTTTATTCCCTCCGCAGACCTTTTGTTCAAACTCTCACAACGACTCGAAGTGCCATTAGATTATTTTTTTAATGAACAAATTGAAATTAAATCTAACCTCTCTAATTTCAAGCAATTATCTGCTCGACTATTAGATGACAGAAATTATGACAATTTGGAATATATTTATAGAATAGAGATTGAACGAAGTACTTTTCTAACACTAGAAGACCGAACTTACCTTGAATGGATTAAAGCTATTATTGACTTCTATCAATATGACAGTAAGTGTGAGGCAATTTCTTCATTGGAAAATATATTATTAAAAGTCTCTTCAAATACTCTGATTTATTTAAAGGCATCGAATACTCTATCTAATTTCTATTCCTTAGTGGGTCGTGAACAAGAATATGAGGCAAACTACTATCATTTGATGGAGTTATATCAGACAAAAAATTTTGAGCATCAAGAGTTTTTATTTGGCTACATCAGAGTTCGTTACAACTACGCTCACTACCTAGTGTCAAAGGAAAAATATAACGAAGCCATCCAAGAAGCTCTTGAGACGATTGAACTCTGTAAACAAAGACAGACAAGCTACCAACTGGCTCCTCTACTTATTCTTGTAGGAAATGCTGGGGCCAAATTTCTAGACAAAGAACAAGTCAAAAATTATTATATAGAAGCAAGAGAGTTATGTAAGATTTATAACAATCCTTTAATGTTGATGAAGATAGAAAATTATTTGAAGGAATTAGATACTGTTTAGTTAATCTTGACATTATAGTTTTTCTGAAACGTTAAATAACCTGTAAGGCTGATAGTGAAATTAATACTATCAGCCTTATTATTATGTGACTAATAGTCACATAATTTAAAAAACTAAACAAATTGATTAGGAAACTCAAACTAAGTTCCAACAATGCTTTAGGAACTACAGTCTACTACTTCAGATTCAGTTCACTATAATTTCCAAGCGAATCTTATGATAGCTACTTTGTTAGGATGCTCTTATTTTTTATCAGACAAAACAAAAGGATTAAGAAAGTTATTCTCCTTAATCCTATAGTCTCTTAAGACTGACGTTGTCCGAAATCTGCAATCATCTGCTCCATTTCTTGTCGACTCGGAGTTGTCAGCATATAAAGGTAATCTCCTTGAAGTTCCGCAAAGGCCGCTGGCATGATTTTTTTAACCTTGAACTGCTGACTATATTTGGCAAGCAGATCCTCTTCTGAATAAACATAATGAGCATTTGCACGGCGAGAAGTAGCCAAACAATACTGAGGTTCAAACTCTGACACTGGGAACTCTTCTCCTGCGACAATCGCCGCATAGCCTCGGTAGAGATCCAAAGAGTGGGCAAAGTTATAAACATCAATGGTAAAACCACCTGCAGGACGGTTATTGTACTCAATAGCGATATAATCATCTCCTTCGCGGAAGAACTCAATATGGAAAAAGCGTTCTCTCATTCCAAATTCTTTGACAATCGCTTCCCCATACTTGCGTAGTTTGGGATCCATATCCTTGAGCACATAGTAGGAATTGTCCATCTTGTAAATCATCAGATCAAGCGGTGTATAGGCGTAGTCAAAGGTTGTTGAAAAGACAATCTTTCCATCCTTGTCTACTAGACCGTCAAAGGTACAGATTTCGCTGGAAGTGACAAATTTTTCAAAGAAATAAAGGGTTGAATGGTCCCATTCTTGTTTGAAGTGATTGATATCATCTTCTGTCTCAAGTTTAAAGGTTGCGGCTGCGCCCACTCCATTGTCAGGTTTGGCAATCATTGGAAGGCCGATTTCTTTCACTGCTTGATCAACATCTGCTTCCATCTTGATAACAGCTCCAGGTACCACAGGGACACCTGCTTTTTTGAAGAGTTTCTTCATCTCAGACTTAAATTTCGTCTTTTTGAGATCCTCTGGTTTGGCACCAAAAACATTGAATTGCTCTCGAAGACTTGCGTCCAACTCTAGCCAATATTCATTGTGGGATTCGATGCGGTCAATTGGGCCATGTTTATAAAAGAGAAAAGCAACTGCACGTTTGACTTCATCTATGTTCTCAAGGTTATCTACACGGAAATACTCGGTCAGGCTATTGCGTAAAGGTTCATCCAATTGCTCGTAAGGTTCCTGACCAATTCCCAAGATGGTAATGCCTTTATTGGCTAGTTCGATGGTAAACTGTTGAAAGTTTTGCGGATAGTAGGGAGAAATAACAAGGTAATTCATAGGTAACTCCTTTTATAAATAGAGATTGCCAAGGAAATAAGGCATTTGTTTGCGCCACCATTCCCAGTCGTGGGCGACATCGTGTCCCCATTCAGCAAACCAGGCTGGGATTTGTTTCTGGTCAAAGGCTTCTTTGAGCTTATAGAAAGATGGCAAGCCATCTTGTTCCCAAGCTCCTAGACCCGTACACAGCACAATCTCTGCCTGACGGTAACGGTCAATAAACCAGCCGTCGTTTTGGTTCCAGATATAATCTACTGGCGAGTTTTGGTAAATAGCATCGTCGTTGTAGTAATCGCCGACAAAGAAACGTGCGTCGTAAACACCACTGAGAGCAATCACCTTGGTAAAGACATCTGGATGCTGGAGGAAGAAATTGAGTGCATGGTAGGCGCCCATGGAGCAACCTGTCGTCATCATACCATCAAACCAACCTGTCTTATGCTTGATAAAAGGAATAGCCTCTTCAATCACAT
>CAUTXU010000119.1:0-3100 GCA_963542415.1 uncultured Streptococcus sp. | reverse complement strand
ATCTGCTTTTTTTTAGCGTCAGCCATCTTTAGTAAAGACTTCCTGTGTTGACAATTGGTTGTGCATCATGATTGCCACAGAGAACGACTAGGAGATTTGAAACCATGGCAGCTTTTCGTTCTTCGTCAAGCTCTACCAATTCACCTTCATTGAGTCGTTCTAGTGCCATTTCAACCATTCCTACAGCACCATCTACAATCATCTTACGGGCATCAATAATGGCAGATGCTTGTTGGCGTTGAAGCATGACAGCAGCAATTTCTGGAGCGTAAGCTAGGTAAGTAATACGTGCTTCAAGGATTTCCAAGCCAGCATCCTCAACACGACTTTGGATTTCTTCACGAATACGATTAGCCACAATTTCGCTAGAGCCACGGAGACTACCTTCATCTGCTTGCCCGTCACCTGTAGTGTCGACATTAGGAGACACATCGTAAGGATAGATGCGGACAATATTTCGGAGGGCGCTATCACATTGCAATGAAAGATATTCTTTGTAGTTATCAACGTTGAATACTGCCATAGCGGTATCGACAACTCTCCAAGTTACCGCGATACCGATTTCTACAGGGTTTCCTAGACAATCATTGATTTTTTGGCGAGAATTGCTCAAGGTCATGACTTTGAGGGAAATGTGCTTCTTGCCAATTTCAATATTTACATCATTGTCATTTGATGATTTAGCTCCTAAAAAAGGAGATTTTGTGCTAACATCACCACTTTGTCCAAGTCGAGTGTGGTTTGCAGGGTTGACTGCTACGCTGAAGGGATTGACAAAGTAAAAACCAGGTTCTTTGATGGTACCTGTATAGTTACCAAAGAGGGTCAAAACCAGAGCTTCCTGAGGTTTGACAACTTTTAAACCAGCATGAGCTAGGCCTGCAATTAAGCTTAATAAAAGTCCGATAATAATTCCAAAAATGTTTTCCGAACCAACACCCATTATAAATATAAAGATACCAAGTACGATTGTCAACTCAATGAGAATCAATGCTAATACACCGTTTGGTTTTGAATTAATTAGTTTTTCAGTCATAAGACTGACTTCCTGATATTTGATATCTAAATGATATTACTTTAATTTATAAAGTCAAGAAATAAATGTAAAATTTTAAAAGAAACTATTACTGTATAGAATTTTCTGAAAATTCAAGAATTTTCTTCTGTTCATTGCTTTTAAAATGTGCTATAATAGTAAAAACTGAAATGGGAGGGAACAAATGACTGAATTAGATAAACGTCACCGCAGTAGCATTTATGACAGCATGGTTAAATCACCAAACCGTGCCATGCTTCGTGCGACTGGTATGACAGATAAGGACTTTGAAACACCGATTGTGGGAGTGATTTCGACTTGGGCGGAAAATACGCCATGTAACATCCACTTGCATGATTTTGGGAAATTAGCGAAAGAAGGTGTCAAATCCGCAGGTGCTTGGCCTGTACAGTTTGGTACTATTACCGTAGCGGATGGGATTGCCATGGGAACGCCTGGTATGCGTTTTTCTTTGACATCTCGTGATATCATTGCGGACTCAATCGAGGCAGCGATGGGTGGCCACAACGTTGATGCCTTTGTTGCTATCGGTGGCTGTGACAAGAACATGCCTGGTTCTATGATTGCTATTGCCAACATGGACATTCCAGCTATTTTCGCCTACGGTGGAACCATTGCACCTGGAAATCTTGATGGCAAGGACATCGATTTGGTTTCTGTGTTTGAAGGTATCGGAAAATGGAACCACGGTGATATGACGGCTGAGGACGTGAAACGTCTTGAATGTAATGCCTGCCCTGGCCCTGGTGGCTGTGGTGGTATGTATACTGCTAATACCATGGCGACTGCTATCGAAGTTCTCGGTATGAGTTTGCCAGGGTCATCATCTCACCCAGCTGAATCAGCTGATAAGAAAGAAGATATCGAAGCAGCAGGACGTGCTGTTGTTAAGATGTTGGAGCTTGGTCTCAAGCCATCAGATATCTTGACTCGTGAAGCCTTTGAAGATGCCATTACTGTAACTATGGCTCTCGGTGGTTCTACAAATGCCACTCTTCACTTGCTTGCCATTGCCCATGCTGCCAATGTTGACTTGTCACTTGAGGACTTCAATACGATCCAAGAACGTGTGCCTCACTTGGCCGACTTGAAACCATCTGGTCAGTATGTCTTCCAAGACCTCTACGAAGTCGGTGGTGTGCCTGCGGTTATGAAGTACCTCTTGGCGAATGGTTTCCTTCACGGGGACCGCATTACATGTACTGGTAAGACAGTTGCTGAGAACTTGTCTGACTTTGCAGACCTCACACCAGGTCAAAAAGTTATCATGCCACTTGAAAATCCAAAACGTGCAGATGGTCCGCTTATCATCTTGAACGGGAACCTTGCCCCTGATGGTGCGGTTGCTAAGGTATCAGGTGTGAAAGTGCGTCGTCACGTTGGACCAGCTAAGGTCTTTGACTCAGAAGAAGATGCTATTCAGGCCGTTCTGACAGATGAAATCGTTGATGGCGATGTAGTCGTTGTTCGTTTCGTTGGACCTAAGGGTGGTCCTGGTATGCCTGAGATGCTGTCACTTTCATCAATGATTGTTGGTAAAGGTCAAGGAGACAAGGTTGCCCTCTTGACGGATGGACGCTTCTCTGGTGGTACTTATGGTCTGGTTGTTGGACATATCGCTCCTGAAGCTCAGGATGGTGGACCAATTGCCTACCTCCGTACAGGAGATATCGTTACGGTTGACCAGGATACCAAAGAAATTTCCATGGCCGTATCCGAAGAAGAACTTGAAAAACGTAAGGCAGAAACAACCTTGCCACCACTTTATAGCCGTGGTGTCCTCGGTAAATATGCCCACATCGTATCATCGGCTTCTCGTGGAGCTGTGACAGACTTCTGGAATATGGACAAGTCAGGTAAAAAATAAACTCAAAAAGCAAGCCAACTTCGGCTTGCTTTTTTTCATCTTCAAAAGTAATTTACCTGCTTAACGAGGTGGCAGTCCAAGGGCAATACGGCCGTAGCGACTGATTCGTGTAATCTTCCAGGCAGGCGACCAGGTAACTTCAACCTTGACATCTTCGATACCCTCGATTTGTTTCA
>CAUTXU010000118.1:0-3148 GCA_963542415.1 uncultured Streptococcus sp. | reverse complement strand
GTCTCATACTTAATTCCACCATAAAAATCCGTTTTAGACTAATTTCCACTTCGGCTAGCAAAGTGGAAGTTACTTTGAGAAGTTACCATTTTTTACTTGGAAAAGTTATTTCCAAATCGAAATAGTTGACAGATGGAATGATGAGTGTTATAATCACTTTATCTATTTCGATATAGAAATAAATTGGAGGTTTCATGAAATATTGTCATTTGGTAGCCCATCATATTCGTTTGTTGAATGGGCGGATTTTTCAAAAGTTACTAAGACAAGACCCTGACTCTCTTTATCGGAGTGAACAGGGTAAGATTTTAGCGGTTTTATGGAATAGTGAAACTGGCCGTGCAACTGCGACAGATATTGCTTTGGCGACTGGACTTGCTAATAATACACTGACGACTATGATTAAAAAGCTAGAGGAACAAAATCTTGTAACCGTTAGTCCATGTGGAGAAGATAAGCGTAAGAAGTATTTGGTTTTAACAGAGTTGGGGCGGTATCAGAAAGAAGTGGGGCACCGTGTCAGTCAGAAATTGGATACGATCTTTTACAAAGGATTTTCAGAGGAAGAAATTCGTCAGTTTGAAGCCTTTCAAGAAAGAATTTTGGCTAATCTGAAAGAGGAGGAAAATGAGGTTTAAAATGGAGCAAATTAGCTGTTTATAAGTAAAGGCCACTTTTGACTTTGTTTTCCAACTCTTAGGACAAGGAAACTAAGTGGTTAGCTATGGTCGGACTCAGATTGATGGAGTCGCTTATGCTCAGTATGATATCTTTCGTTTAGAAAGCGGGAAAATTGTGGAGTATTGGGATAATAAGGAAGTCATGCCTAAGGTAGAAGATTTGACCAATCGAGGGAAGTTTTAAATTGAGGACAAAGAATGATTGAATACAAGAATGTAGCGCTACACTATACAGAAAAAGATGTCTTGAGAGACGTCAATTTACAGATTGAGAATGGGGAGTTCATGGTTTTAGTTGGGCCTTCTGGGTCCGGTAAGACAACCATGATCAAGATGGTTAACCGTCTTTTGGAACCGACTGATGGAAATATTTATATGGATGGCAAGCGCATCAAAGACTATGATGAGCGTGAACTGCGTCTTTCTACTGGTTATGTTTTACAGGCCATTGCACTGTTTCCCAATCTAACGGTTGCGGAAAATATTGCCCTGATTCCTGAGATGAGGGGCTGGGCTAAGGAAGAAATAGCGAAGAAAACCGAAGAGCTTTTGGCTAAGGTTGGTTTACCAGTGGCTGAATATGGACATCGACTTCCTAGTGAACTATCTGGTGGAGAACAGCAACGGGTTGGTATTGTTCGTGCCATGATTGGTCAGCCTAAGATTCTTCTCATGGATGAACCCTTTTCAGCCTTGGATGCAATTTCGAGAAAACAGTTGCAGGTTTTGACTAAGGAATTGCATAAAGAGTTTGGGATGACAACGATTTTTGTGACCCATGATACGGATGAAGCTTTGAAATTGGCGGACCGTATTGCTGTCTTGCAGGATGGAGAGATTCGTCAGGTGGCGAATCCCGAGACGATTTTAAAAGCTCCTGCAACAGACTTTGTAGCAGACTTGTTTGGAGGTAGTGTTCATGACTAATTTAATTGCAACTTTTCAGGATCGTTTTAGTGATTGGTTGACAGCTCTATCTCAACATTTGCAGTTGTCACTTTTGACCTTGTTGCTGGCTATCTTTATAGCGATTCCCTTGGCTGTTTATCTTCGCTATCATGAGAAGTTGGCGGATTGGGTTTTGCAGATTGCAGGGATTTTCCAGACCATCCCGTCTCTGGCCTTGTTGGGGCTCTTTATCCCCTTGATGGGAATTGGAACCTTGCCAGCTTTGACAGCTCTAGTGATCTATGCGATTTTCCCGATCTTACAAAATACAATCACTGGGTTGAAGGGAATTGATCCAAGTCTGCAGGAGGCTGGGATTGCCTTTGGGATGACCAGGTGGGAACGTCTCAAGAAGTTTGAAATTCCACTTGCCATGCCTGTTATGATGTCTGGGATTCGGACGGCAGCGGTCTTAATTATCGGTACGGCAACCTTGGCGGCCTTGATTGGGGCAGGGGGACTAGGTTCCTTTATCCTTTTGGGAATTGACCGTAATAATGCCAGTCTGATTTTGATTGGGGCCCTTTCTTCTGCAGTGCTTGCCATTGCCTTTAACTTCCTACTAAAAGTGATGGAAAAAGCAAAATTGCGGACGATTTTCTCTGGTTTTGCCTTGGTGACCATATTGCTCGGTCTGTCTTATAGTCCAGCCCTCTTAGCTCAAAAAGAGAAAGAAAACTTGGTGATTGCTGGGAAATTGGGACCAGAACCCGAAATCTTGGCCAATATGTATAAGTTGCTGATTGAGGAAAATACCAGTATGACTGCGACTGTTAAACCGAATTTTGGGAAAACAAGCTTCCTCTATGAAGCTTTGAAAAAAGGCGATATTGACATCTATCCTGAATTTACGGGTACGGTGACTGAAAGCTTGCTTCAACCATCACCGAAAGTGAGTCATGAGCCAGAGCAGGTTTATGACGTGGCGCGTGATGGCATTGCCAAACAGGATCATCTAGCCTATCTCAAACCAATGTCTTATCAAAATACCTATGCTGTAGCTGTTCCGAAAAAGATTGCTCAAGAATATGGCTTGAAGACCATTTCGGACTTGAAAAAAGTGGAAGGGCAGTTGAAGGCAGGCTTTACACTTGAGTTTAATGACCGTGAAGATGGAAATAAGGGCTTGCAATCAATGTATGGTCTCAATCTCAATGTAGCGACTATGGAGCCAGCTCTTCGCTATCAGGCAATTCAGTCAGGCGATATTCAAATCACGGACGCCTATTCAACCGATGCAGAGTTGGCGCGTTATGATTTGCAGGTCTTGGAAGATGACAAGCAACTCTTCCCACCTTATCAAGGGGCTCCACTGATGAAAGAAGCTCTTCTCAAGAAACATCCAGAGTTGGAAGCTGTACTGAATAAATTAGCTGGTAAGATTACAGAAAGCCAGATGAGCCAGCTTAATTATCAAGTCGGTGTCGAAGGCAAGTCAGCAGAACAAGTAGCCAAGGAATTTCTCCAAGAACAAGGTTTGTTGAAGAAATAGTTTGAAAATGTCAAACTCAACTTTGTTA
>CAUTXU010000117.1:0-3149 GCA_963542415.1 uncultured Streptococcus sp. | reverse complement strand
AAATTGTACGGATTATTCCTACTTTAAAAGTTAATAATAGAAAATTAAATGAAACTTTTTATATTGAAACCCTTGGTATGAAGACCTTGTTAGAAGAATCAGCCTTTCTATCACTAGGGGATCAAACAGGCCTCGAAAAGCTGGTTTTAGAAGAAGCTCCCAGCATGCGTACTCGTAAGGTAGAGGGGAGAAAAAAGCTGGCTAGATTGATCGTCAAGGTGGAAAATCCCTTGGAAATCGAAGGACTCTTATCTAAAACGAATTCGATTCATAAATTATATAAGGGGCAGAATGGATACGCTTTTGAAATTTACTCTCCAGAAGATGATTTGATTTTGATTCATGCGGAAGATGATAGAGCAAGTCTAGTAGAAGTAGAAGAAAAGCCTGAATTTCAAACAGATTTGGAATCAATTTCTTTAAGTAAATTTGAGATTTCTATGGAATTACATCTCCCAACGGATGTAGATAGTTTCTTGGAACTATCTGAAATTGGGACATCCCTTGATTTTATCCCAGCTCAGGGGCAGGATTTGACTGTGGACAATACGGTTACTTGGGACTTATCTATGCTCAAGTTCTTGGTCAATGAATTAGATATAGCAAGTCTTCGCAAGAAATTTGAGTCTACCGAATATTTTATTCCTAAGTCTGAAAAATTCTTCCTTGGTAAAGATAGAAATAATGTTGAATTGTGGTTTGAAGAAGTATGAAGTGGACCAAGATTATTAAAAAAATAGAAGAACAAATCGAGGCAGGGATTTATCCTGGAGCCTCTTTTGCACATTTTAAGGACAATCAATGGACGGAGTTCTATGTCGGCCAGAGTGACCCAGAGCATAGCTTGGGTACTGAGGCAGGACTAGTTTATGACCTAGCCAGTGTCAGCAAGGTTGTTGGGGTTGGCACCATTTTTACCTTCTTGTGGGAAAACGGTCAATTAGATATTGACAGACCAGTAACCGATTTTTTAGCTGAGAGTGACTATCCAGATATCACTATTCGTCAGCTCTTGACCCATGCCACAGATCTTGATCCTTTTATTCCCAATCGTGATCTTTTAACAGCCTCAGAATTAAAGGAAGCCATGTTTCATCTCAAGAGACGAAGTCAGCCAGCCTTTCTTTATTCAGATGTCCATTTTTTGCTATTAGGTTTTATCTTGGAAAGAATCTTTAATCAAGATCTGGATGTCATTTTACAAGAACAAGTCTGGAAACCTTGGGGAATGAATGAAACCCAGTTTGGGCCTGTTGAGTATGCTGTTCCAACGGTTAGAGGTGTAGAGGCAGGTCTAGTACATGATCCCAAGGCTCGTCTCTTGGGCAGACATGCTGGTAGTGCTGGTTTGTTTTCGACTGTAAAGGATTTACAAATCTTTTTAGAACACTATTTAGCAGATGATTTTGCAAGAGATTTGAGTCAAAATTTTTCTCCTTTGGATGACAAGGAACGTTCTTTAGCATGGAATTTGGAAGGAGATTGGCTAGACCATACGGGCTATACAGGTACCTTTATCATGTGGAATCGTCAGAAGCAAGAAGCGGTCATTTTCCTATCCAATCGTACCTATGAAAAGGATGAGCGGGCCCAGTGGATATTAGATCGTAACCAAGTGATGGACTTGATCCGCAAAGAAGAGTAAGGAGAGACATGTCAAACAGTTTAAAAGGGATTCTATTAACAGTTGTGGCTGGTATTGCTTGGGGCTTGTCAGGAACGAGTGGCCAATACCTGATGGCACACGGAATTTCGGCTCTGGTCTTGACCAACTTACGCCTTTTAATCGCTGGCGGGATTCTCATGTTCTTGGCTTATGCTACTGCAAAGGATAAAATGCTGGCCTTTTTAAAGGATAGAAAGAGTTTGCTGTCACTTCTCGTTTTTGCTCTAATTGGCCTCTTCCTCAATCAATTTGCCTATCTAACTGCTATTCAGGAAACCAATGCAGGAACCGCGACGGTGCTTCAGTATGTTTGTCCTGTCGGAATTTTGATTTATAGCTGTATCAAGGATAAGGTGGCACCGACCCTGGGAGAGATTGTTTCTATCATATTAGCCATTGGAGGGACCTTCCTGATCGCAACTCATGGACAACTGGACCAGTTATCCATTACACCTTCTGGCCTATTTTGGGGTCTCTTTTCTGCATGGACTTACGCTCTTTATATTATTTTACCTATAGCCTTGATCAAGAAGTGGGGGAGTAGCTTGGTCATTGGTGTAGGAATGGTTATAGCAGGTTTGGTCGCCCTTCCATTTACAGGAGTTCTACAGGCCGATATTCCGACTAGTCTTGATTTTCTCCTTGCGTTTGCAGGCATTATCCTTATCGGGACTGTCTTTGCCTATACAGCCTTTTTAAAAGGAGCAAGTCTGATTGGACCGGTTAAGTCAAGTTTATTGGCTTCAATTGAACCAATCTCGGCGGTTTTCTTTGCCTTCTTAATAATGAATGAACAATTTTATCCCATTGATTTTCTTGGCATGGCAATGATTTTAATTGCAGTAACTCTGATTTCTTTGAAAGATTTACTCTTAGAAAAATAAAAAAGCCTCTTTGTCCGTGACAGAGAGGTTTTATGTAGTATTTTATACTCAATGAAAATCAAAGAGCAAAATAGGAAACTAGCCGCAGGTTGCTCAAAGCACTGCTTTGAGGTTGTAGATAGAACTGACGAAGTCAGCTCAAAACACTGTTTTGAGGTTGCAGATGAAACTGACGAAGTCAGTAACATATATACGGAAAGGCGACGTTGATGCGGTTTGAAGAGATTTTCGAAGAGTATTAATTGTTTTCAAGATAAAACTCAAAACGTTCGCCTACATATTGACTTTTTACGTATTCAAATGCAGTACCATCTTCTAGGTAGGAAACCTGAGTCAGCCCAAGAATAGCATGGCCTTTTTCAACTTCCAAATAGTGGGCAATCTTTTCCTTAGCGAGGCGAGCATAGATGGTCTGCTGTGATTTGCCGATACGGTAGCCATATTTTTGCAGGGTCTGGAAGAAATGACTGGTGATTTCTTCTTTTTTAAAGTTCTTAATGAATTTTTCAGGAATAGAAGCAACTTCATAAACCAGAGGAACTTGGTCGGCATAGCGAACACGTTCCATTCGGATAATATTTTCCGTTGGAGAAATTCCT
>CAUTXU010000116.1:0-3219 GCA_963542415.1 uncultured Streptococcus sp. | reverse complement strand
GCGCTCGCGTAATGGCTTTGATGCCTTTCGTAAACGAAGATTAAAAAAGAGGTCCTGGTGGACCTCTTTTTCAGACCCGAGTGGGTCTTTTTTTCACGAGCCTTGAAATGAAAGAGCGAGTTGGGGTTCAGTGGAGCTCTTTTTCATGAGCTTGAAAATAAGATAACACATTAAAAGTACGATGGAACTTTTTCATAAACATGTTTCTTTTCTCATAAAAGGACTTATACTCAATGAAAATCAAAGAGCAAACTAGGAAACTAGCCGCAGGCTGTACTTGAGTACGGTAAGGCGACGTTGACATGGTTTGAATTTGATTTTCGAAGAGTATTACAATAAAAACTGGAAACTTTTTGAAAATAGGGGATTTGCCTACTTTATGGTATAATGGAAAGAGTTAGATTGAAAGAGGTAGTGAGATGGATGCGAAATTAAGATACAAGGCAAAGAAAATCAAGATTGTCTTTTTTGATATTGATGATACCTTGAGGAATTCAAAGACAGGTTTTATTCCAGCTTCAATCCCAACTGTTTTTAAGCAATTACGTGAGAAAGGAATTTTGACAGGTATTGCTTCTGGACGAGGGATTTTTGGTGTCGTTCCGGAGATTCGTGAGCTCAAGCCTGACTTTTTTGTAACCTTAAATGGTGCCTATATTGAAGATAAAAAAGGTCAGGTCATTTATCAGCATCAGATTGAGAAGTCAGATGTTGAGGAGTATATCTCTTGGGCCAAGCAAGAGGGAATTGAGTATGGTTTGGTTGGGAGTCATGATGCCAAGTTGTCGACTCGCACCGATATGATGAGTGAGGCTATCAATCCAATTTATCCCGATTTGGATGTGGATCCAGATTTCCATGAAAAAGAAGACATCTATCAGATGTGGACTTTTGAAGATAAAGGGGATGATTTACGCTTGCCTGACAGTCTCTCAGACAAACTTCGCATGGTTCGTTGGCATGAGCATTCGTCTGACATTGTGCCGATTTCAGGCTCTAAGGCGACAGGTGTGGAACAGGTTGTGGAACATCTAGGCTTGAAACCAGAGAACGTTATGGTCTTTGGAGATGGGCTCAACGACTTGGAACTCTTTGATTACGCTGGAATCAGCGTCGCAATGGGAATTTCTCATGAAAAAATCAAAGAAAAAGCAGATTATATAACAAAAACACTAGAAGAAGATGGCATTTTTGATGCCTTAGAAGGATTTGGTATGGTAGAAAAAGAATTACATTTCCCACAAGTAGACATTGAAACAGTAGAAGGTCCTCTTGCGACCATTAAGACCAATCACGGTGATTTGCGTATCAAGCTCTTCCCTGAACATGCTCCTAAAACTGTGGCTAACTTTGTTGCACTTTCAAAAGATGGCTACTATGATGGTGTCATTTTCCACCGTATTATTAAGGACTTTATGATCCAAGGTGGAGACCCAACTGGAACTGGTATGGGTGGTGAATCCATTTATGGTGAATCTTTTGAGGATGAGTTCTCAGAAGAACTTTACAATATCCGTGGAGCCCTTTCCATGGCCAATGCTGGTCCAAATACCAACGGCAGCCAGTTCTTTATCGTGCAAAATCAACATTTGCCTTATTCTAAGAAAGAAATTGCTCGTGGTGGTTGGCCAGAACCGATTGCGGAAATCTATGCCAACCAAGGTGGAACTCCTCACCTAGACCGCCGTCATACTGTTTTTGGTCAGCTAGCTGATGAAGCTTCTTACGCTGTCTTGGATGCCATTGCTGCTGTTGAGACAGGGGCTATGGACAAGCCAGTTGAAGATGTCGTGATTGAAACAATTGAAATCGAGGACTAAGATGAAAATCGGTGATAAGCTAAAGGGGCGTATTACAGGGATTCAGCCCTACGGTGCCTTTGTTGAGCTAGAGACGGGTGATACGGGGCTGATTCACATTTCAGAGATTCGAACAGGATTTATTGAAAATATTCATGAAGCCTTGAAAGTCGATGAAGAGGTTCAGGTTCAGGTAGTGGATTTAGATGAATTTACAGGGAAAGCTAGTCTTTCTATCCGCACTTTGGAGGAAGAAAAGCACCAGTTTCCGAGACGGAGACGCTTTTCAAGCGACCGTTTTAACTACGGCTTTGCGCCTCTCAAACGAATGATGCCAATTTGGACCAAGGAGGCCCTTCAACATTTGAAGAATCAGAAGCACTAGTTAGAAATCTCTATCTTTTGTAATGTTAATATAAATTTGCTATAATAAGACCATGGAAGAAGAACAATTATTAAAATCAGGAGAGCGCATTAACCAGCTCTTTTCGACAGATATTAAAATCATTCAAAATAGAGAGGTTTTTAGCTATTCGGTGGATAGTGTTCTCTTGTCACGTTTTCCACGTTTTCCTAAAAAGGGCTTGATAGTGGATTTTTGCGCTGGGAATGGAGCAGTGGGGCTATTTGCTAGCACTCGTACTCAGGCACAGATTTTGGCTGTTGAGATTCAGGAGCGTTTGGCGGATATGGCTGAACGCTCTGTCCGTTTGAATGGTTTGGAAGAGCAGATGGAGGTCATCTGTGATGATTTGAAAAATATGCCTGCTTACATTCAGGGAAGTAAGGTGGATATGATTTTGTGTAATCCACCCTATTTCAAGGTGGATCCTCATTCTAATCTGAACGAGAGCGAACATTACCTCTTGGCGCGCCATGAAATCACGACCAATTTGCAGGAAATCTGTCGTAGTGCCCAGAGTATTCTCAAGTCCAATGGGCGGTTGGCCATGGTTCATCGTCCTGATCGACTTTTAGAT
The DNA here is from genome assembly GCA_963542415.1 of uncultured Streptococcus sp. Classification (GTDB taxonomy): domain Bacteria; phylum Bacillota; class Bacilli; order Lactobacillales; family Streptococcaceae; genus Streptococcus. The sequence goes on along the minus strand of CAUTXU010000116.1, from coordinate 440 downwards.
ATCTTGGACAGCTTACAACGGCATAATCTAGCCCCTAAGCGCCTGCAGTTTGTTTATCCAAAAAGAGAAAAGGAAGCCAATATGCTTTTGATTGAGGCCATCAAGGATGGTTCAACAAGCGGCTTTAAGGTCTTGCCACCTCTCATTGTTCACAATGATGATGGCTCTTATACGCCTGAACTTGAAGAGATTTATTATGGATCATAAGGCTTATATATACGTGCTGGAGTGTCGTGATGGATCTTACTATACAGGCTATACGACTGATGTGAGAAGACGCCTCGCTGTCCACAATAGTGGGAAGGGAGCCAAATACACACGAGCACGCTTGCCAGTCAAACTTATCTATGCTCAAGGTTTTGCCAGTAAGGAAGAAGCCATGTCAGCTGAAGCCCTTCTCAAGCGTAAGAAGAGGCCACAGAAGGAGCAATTTTTATCTG
>CAUTXU010000115.1:0-3249 GCA_963542415.1 uncultured Streptococcus sp. | reverse complement strand
ATACCTACGGCAAGGCGACGTTGACGTGGTTTGAAGAGATTTTCGAAGAGTATTAAAATCAAAAAACGCATAATATCAGGTATTGAATGAAAACCTTGATACTATGCGTTTTATCTTATACATTTCACTAAATTTGCGACTACTATTTGAATCTTTATCCAACTCTGTCAAATCTAGATTTTTTCTTCTTTGATATCAATCACAATCTCTTCTGATTGGTCAAGAATTTCGGCTTTTTCTTGCCATTGCTCCTTAAAATTATTAAATCGATCTTTTGATGCTTCTGTCGCTTGACGAGCACATGATTTAGCTTGAGCAAGTACACTGTCCACAGTGATTTCACCTGACTCAACCTGTTCTTTGGTTTTCAGAACAAAATCTGTAGCCTGCTCCTTAACTTCTGTCAGTTTTTCACAGACCTGCTCCTTGGCATACTCAGGATCTTCTCTCAAATCATCTAGAAAATCTTGAGCCTGACTGCAAACTTGTTTGCCCTTGTCGCTTGTTAAAAACAAGGCAAGAGCTGCACCTGAAACGGTTCCTAAAAGGATTGAGGATAGTTTACCCATAAGAATTCTCCTTTTTTATTTTTTGAAAAATTTACTTGCAAGACGAAGAGCTGACAAACTTGCACCAGTCTTGAGTGTTTTTGAACCAGCTGATGAAGCTTTCTTGCTCAAGACACGCGCATGGTCATTGAGGTCTGAAACAGATAGAGATAAATCTGCAACAGCACTAAAGAGTGGATCAATCGTTGCCACCTTGACATTGATATCATCTGCCAAGACATTGACCTTAGCCAGCAATTCATTGGTATGATGCAAGGTCACATCCACATCTGAAGTCAAGGTTTTAATCGTCTTCTCTGTTTCATCGATAACACGTCCAAGCTTTTGTACAGTAATGATTAGATAGACTAAAAATACAATCAAAGCAAGGGCTACAAGAATATATGCAACTTCTAACATTTAGTTTTCCTCCTCTGTAATATAGAAAGGGGCCTTCTTTCGATTTTGATATAGAATGATAAAAATACCGAGACCGATAAGGACAACTGATAGCCATTGAGACACTCGAAGGCCAAAGAACATGAGGCTATCTGTCCGCATACCTTCGATGACCATGCGACCGAAACCATACCAAATCAAGTAGAAAGCAGTGATATGACCTCGTCTGAGGCTCTTCCATTTTCGTCTGAATATCAGAATCAAGGCAAATCCAAGTAGATTCCATAGAGACTCATAAAGGAAGGTCGGTTGACGGTAGCTCCCCTCAATATACATCTGGTCACGGATAAAGGCAGGTAGATAATCCAGATTATCCACTGCTGCACCATAAGCTTCTTGGTTAAAGAAATTGCCCCAGCGACCCAAACTTTGGGCAATCATGACGCTAGGCGCCGCAATATCTAGAAAATCCCAAGTATTGATGAGTTTGCGATCAGCAAAGATATAAAGTACAAGAGCCCCAGTTATCAAACCACCGTAAATGGCCAAACCACCATTCCAAATGGCAAAAATTTCTCCCAAATTCTGACTATAGTAATCAAAACGGAAAATAACATAGTAGAGACGAGCTCCTAAAATAGCCAAAGGAAAGGCTATCAAGATGAAATCTAAAATATCGTCTGGTATGATCTTCTTTCTAGGCGCTTCTTTCATGGTCAAATAAACCGCAAGAATCAAGCCTGTCACAATACACAAGGCATACCAACGAATGGCTAGAGGACCTAGATGAATAGCAATTGGATCAAGCATTAGGCACCTCGTTTTGAGCAATAAGATTTGTCAAGCGTTCTTCGAACAAACGCGTCGCATCAAAGCCCATTTCCTTGGCACGATAATTCATGGCAGCTGCCTCAATCACGACAGAGATATTACGACCTGTTTTAACTGGGATACGGATACGAGGAATAGCTACGCCAGAAATTTCTAATTCCTCTGCATTGTTCCCAAGACGATCAAATGTCTTATGCGTATCGTAATTTTCCAAATAAACAGCCAGCTGGACTTGTGAAGAATCCTTGACGGCACTGGCACCGTAGAGGCTCATAACATCGATAATCCCAACCCCACGAATTTCAATCAAGTGTTTCAAGATTTCAGCTGGTTCACCCCAAAGAGTAATCTCATCCTTGGCAAAGATATCAACACGGTCATCTGCTACCAAGCGGTGACCACGTTTGACAAGCTCAAGACCTGTCTCACTCTTACCGATTCCACTATCTCCCTGAATCAAGACACCCATACCATAAATGTCCATCAAGACACCGTGTACACTGGTCCGTTCTGCCAAACGAGAATCCAGATAACTAGATAACTCTCCAGACAAACGACTAGTTGCTGTACGGCTGGTTAAAATGGCAATCTTACACTCTCTAGCTGCCTTTAACATCTCCTCTGGAACTACCAAACCACGAGCAACAATGACCGCAGGTGTCTCAGGTAGAAACATTTTTTTCAAGACTTGGTAGCGGTTGTGAGAGGACATTGAAACGAGATAGGACCACTCCTTCATTCCCAAGAGCTGAATCCGCTCAGGCGTATAATAGTCAAAATAGCCCGTCATTTCAAGACCAGGTCGCGTAATGTCCGCAGTATTAATTTCCTTTTCAAGTAATTCTGGTTCGCCATAGACAATGTCTAGTCTGAGCTTTTCAATCACTTCTTTTACTAAAACCGACATCATTTCCTCCTTCAAATGAGTTCTTCTCTCTATTATATCAAATTGTAGGAGGATATTTGAGATTTTTGCAGGCTTTGTAGTATTTATTTAAAAGAAAAAGACTAGATTTCTCTAGCCTTTCATTTCTAATTAGAATTTTTTACGTTTACGAGCTGCTTCTGATTTACGTTTACGTTTTACAGAAGGTTTTTCATAGAATTCACGTTTGCGTGTTTCTTGAAGAGTACCAGCTTTAGTAACCGCACGTTTGAAACGACGAAGTGCGTCGTCAAGAGATTCATTCTTACGTACTACTGTTTTAGACATTTTTTTCACTCCCTTCAAGTTCAAGATCTATTCTATTTTACACGTAAAAGGAATAATTGTCAAGAAAAAATGCGGGTTAATTTTGATTATCTTCAATTTTAATCTTGTTGTTAATCTTGTTAAAATTGATTAACATTTATAGATGGAAATGATATAATAGTGATACATATTGATTAGCAAAAATTAGTATTATTTAGAAGTGGATCTATAACATGAAAAGAATCATAAAAATTTGCCCTGTGGTCAGTATTTTAGTTG
>CAUTXU010000114.1:0-3307 GCA_963542415.1 uncultured Streptococcus sp. | reverse complement strand
TAGATAACTATATCCGTATGTTTAAAGATCCTGTCTTTACAAAATCTCTGATTAATACAGTTATTTTGGTTATTGGATCAGTTCCTGTGGTTGTTCTCTTCTCGCTCTTTGTAGCGTCACAGACCTACCATCAAAATGCTATCGCTAGATCCTTCTATCGTTTCGTATTTTTCCTTCCAGTTGTTACAGGTAGTGTTGCCGTAACAGTTGTATGGAAATGGATTTATGATCCACTATCAGGTATCTTGAACTTTGTTCTTAAATCAAGTCATATTATTTCTCAAAACATTTCATGGCTTGGTGATAAGCACTGGGCATTGATGGCGATTATGATTATCCTCTTGACAACTTCAGTTGGTCAACCAATCATCCTCTACATCGCTGCTATGGGAAATATCGATAATTCATTGGTTGAAGCAGCCCGCGTCGATGGTGCAACTGAGTTTCAAGTTTTCTGGAAGATTAAATGGCCAAGCCTTCTTCCAACAACTCTCTATATCGCAATTATTACAACAATTAACTCATTCCAATGTTTCGCCTTGATTCAGCTTTTGACATCAGGTGGTCCAAACTACTCTACAAGTACCTTGATGTACTACCTATACGAAAAAGCCTTCCAATTGACAGAGTATGGCTATGCCAACACAATCGGTGTCTTCTTGGCGGTTATGATTGCTATCGTAAGTTTTGTTCAATTTAAAGTACTCGGAAACGACGTAGAATACTAAAGAAAGGAGACAGCTATGCAATCTACAGAAAAAAAACCATTAACAGCCTTTACTGTTATTTCAACAATCATTTTGCTCTTGTTGACTGTGCTGTTCATCTTTCCATTCTACTGGATTTTGACAGGGGCATTCAAATCACAACCTGATACAATCGTTATTCCACCACAATGGTTCCCTAAAATGCCAACCATGGAAAACTTCCAACAACTCATGGTGCAAAACCCTGCTATGCAGTGGATGTGGAACTCTGTGTTTATCTCATTGGTAACCATGTTCTTAGTCTGTGCGACTTCATCTCTAGCAGGTTATGTATTGGCTAAAAAACGTTTCTATGGTCAACGTATCCTCTTTGCCATCTTCATCGCTGCTATGGCGCTTCCAAAACAAGTTGTCCTTGTACCATTGGTACGTATCGTCAACTTCATGGGAATCCATGACACTCTTTGGGCAGTTATCTTGCCTTTGATTGGATGGCCATTTGGGGTCTTCCTCATGAAACAATTTAGTGAAAATATTCCAACAGAGTTGCTTGAATCAGCTAAAATCGATGGTTGTGGTGAGATTCGTACTTTCTGGAGCGTAGCCTTCCCAATTGTAAAACCAGGGTTTGCGGCTCTTGCAATCTTTACCTTCATCAATACTTGGAACGACTACTTCATGCAGTTGGTTATGTTGACTTCACGTCAAAACTTGACTATCTCACTCGGGGTTGCGACTATGCAGGCCGAAATGGCAACCAACTATGGTTTAATCATGGCGGGGGCTGCCCTTGCAGCTGTGCCAATCGTAACAGTCTTCTTAGTATTCCAAAAATCCTTCACCCAAGGTATTACTATGGGAGCTGTTAAAGGATAAGAAACAATTTCTTTTACAGTACAAATTTGCTATTGCTAGCATGATCTAAAAACCTCCGACAGTGGATGACACTGTTGGAGGTGTTAGTTTTAATCGCTTAATGACGATTTTAAAGGAGAAAATAATGATTTTTGACGATTTAAAAAACATTAGCTTTTATAAAGGGATTCATCCAAATCTTGACAAGGCAATTGATTATCTTTATGAACATCGTAAAGATTCGTTCGAGTTAGGAAAATATGATATTGATGGGGATAAGGTCTTTCTAGTTGTTCAAGAAAATGTCCTAAATAAAGCTGAAAATGATCAGTTTGAACATCACAAGAACTATGCAGACTTGCATTTGTTGGTAGAAGGTCATGAATATTCTAGCTTTGGTTCACGTATTAAGGACGAAGCGGTTGCTTTTGATGAAGCAAGTGATATTGGCTTTGTCCATTGTTATGAACAGTATCCACTTTTACTAGGTTATCACAATTTTGCAATTTTCTTCCCAGGAGAACCACATCAACCAAATGGCTATGCAGGTATGGAAGATCAAGTTCGCAAGTATTTGTTTAAAATTTTAATTGATTAGAATGATAGATCGAGATAGCTGATGACTATCTTATACTCTTCGAAAATCTCTTCAAACCGCGTCAGCTTCGCCTTGCCGTAGATATGGTTACTGACTTCGCCAGTTCCATCCACAACCTCAAAACAGTGTTTTGAGCAGCCTGCGGCTAGCTTCCTAGTTTGCTCTTTGATTTTCATTGAGTATTATTGAACACTTTTTAAAATTGAGTTTAAGAGTTGAATCTTATCAATTGATAAATCGGAATGATTTAGATAGTGATAGAAATGAAATGATAGGGGGAGTAAAAGATGTCACAAAAAGGAAGAAGTCTCATCAAGGCTGCATTTGATACAGATAATTTTCTAATGCGAATTAGTGAGAAGGTTTTAGATATTGTAACAGTCAATCTTCTCTTTGTAGTAACTTGTTTGCCAATCGTAACGATTGGAGTAGCCAAAATTAGTCTCTATCAGACAATGTTTGAAATCAAGCAAAGTAGACGTGTTCCAGTTTTTAGAACCTATCTAAGAGTTTTTAGACAAAATCTGAAACTAGGTTTTCAGTTGGGGATGTTAGAATTAGTAATTGTATTTCTAACTCTTTCAGATCTCTATCTTTTCTGGGGTCAAACAGCTCTGCCCTTCCAATTGGTGAAAGCCATTTGTTTAGGGATTCTGATTTTCCTTACCATTGTGATGTTGGCTAGTTACCCGATTGCGGCACGTTATGATCTATCTTGGAAAGAAATTCTTCAAAAAGGACTGATCTTGGCTAGCTTTAATGCACCGTGGTTTATCTTGATGATTGCAATTATCTTTTTGATTTTGATGATTCTATATTTATCAGCCTTTACCCTTCTATTGGGAGGATCAGCTTTTATTCTCTTTGGTTTTGGACTTCTTGCTTTTTTACAAGTAGGAGTGATGGAAAAGCTATTTGCTAAGTATGAGTAAGGCTTGCAATTATTTCTGAAACTACTTTCAAACGTCCCAAACGCTATTCTATAAGCAAGAAACTAAAATCTAAGTGCCTAAAAGATATTGAAAGCCTTTTCTCTAAAGTGTATACTAAAGGAGTAAAGAAAGAATCTGCTTTAGCAGAAAATAAAAATAATAGGAGAAAATCTATGTCAGATTTGAAAAAATACGAAGGTGTCATTCCAGCCTTC
>CAUTXU010000113.1:0-3331 GCA_963542415.1 uncultured Streptococcus sp. | reverse complement strand
TCCAAATTTTTTAGATATATTCTTTAGTTCAATCATCCTATTTTCCTTTCATAATTGTCATAGAAACACGAGATTCTTTCTGCGCTTGACGGTAAAGCGTCAGAACTGCACTAGCTAGAAAGACTAATAAAGTGAGCAAGCCAATCACCAAGTCTCGACTGCTTAAAATAAAGAGACTAGCACCAAATATAAAACTGGCAAATTGGCTAACCATATACTGAGCATGTGTTTCAAAAAATCGTAAACCTGAAATTCGTTTAATCAAGATATCTCGGCGGAATTGCTCGAAATATAGAAGATTGACAGAATAAAAGAGTAACAAGGAACTAGCTATCCCAACAATAGCTCCTAAGATTAAAGTTACTGTTTCAGTTTGAACTTCATTATAACGAGTTAGATAAACACTTCTTCTTTCTTTAAGATAGGATACTTGCTCATAAATTCCAGCTTTCTTCAAGAGTTTAATCCCATCTTCATATCCTTTGACAAAGATATTCTTACCAGCTTTGATAGACCAACTATATTTGGAAATGATACTATCACCTGTAGATGTTGGAGTAAATACAACTAAAATCGGATCAGTTAAGTACTGGATGGATACTGGACTTTCACCGTTATTATAAACAAATCGCTTTTCTCCAGTTGGAAGATAACTAACAATCGCTCTCATTTCATACTCTAAAGGAGCACTTGCCTCCTCACCAGATTTTCCATAATCACTCAATCTTTCTTCAAAGATTTTTTTTAGTTCTGCTTCCTGTGAACGAAGAGATTCTGGTAATAAGAGTCCAAATTCACCTTTTTGAAGATGAGCTAACTTCTGTTTGGTCTCAGCATCTACTACGACCTTTTCCTTGTCCAAATAACTGGGACTAACATAGAGCGTATTAGCATCTGGACTATAGGTATCCAGTGTCTCTCCTTGTTCATTTTTTCCTTGTTCATTTTTTCCTTGTGGATTTGCAAAATGAATGAGATTATCTTTTACAAATAGAGCCTGTTCTTCTTCGATTGCTTCCTTGGCAAAGGCATACCACTTATTCTGATTTTCTGTATCTTTTACTCTATCACCTAAGCCAAAGGAAATCTGGTAATAGTCTGCTCTGTCCTGCCATGCTTGTTTTGAAATTTCAAGTTCTTTCAATCGTTGGTAAGACGTCAAACCTGTCTTAACAGCGTAGCCTACTGTAAAAACAGCTACTAACTGACACAATAGGGTTAAAGCCATCAAGCGTTTAAGGGGTAATCTTCCCTTAATAACGGGAACTAATGCTTTGTAACTCAAACTCATTAGATAAAGAAGCATTAGTAAAATTGAAATCGCCAATAAAAACAACAGATAGAAACTAATCCCAAAACCATAGGTGGCTAACAAGATAGGATAAAACAAACCTTGACTAAAAAGAACGACTCCCCCACCTAGGAGGGAAAGGAGGGCTGATAGAAGGAGCCATTTGATATCAGTCGATAAAGAATGCCCCATGATGGATAAGAGAGTCTGACCAGAAAAGAGTTTTATACCTGCAGCTCTCATTTCCTTAATCCGAGTGATAATCACTAAAGCAAAGAAAGATAAGCCAAATATTGCTAAACTAATTAAAATAAGGGGAATTAGTAACATTCTAAAAGCAAGAGTATAGGGCGGTGTCTTTCGGTCAGGAATTGCTTTATAACCCAAATCTCCTAATTTATCGGCAAGCTTTTCTTTCGTCAAGGAGCCTGACAAAAGGAGATAACTATTTAGCGGATCACTACGTTCACGACTTTCTTGGCTAGCTTCTTGGAATTGTTTTGGTAATGTTCCCTGACCATAAGTTGCATAAGTAAAGTGAGTCGTCCCATCCTTACTCGGCTCTACAATTCTTCTAGCTATTAAACTCTGTTCGGAGTTTGCAAAATTCTCCAATTCCTGTTCAAATACCTCACGCGTCGGTTCCTGAGTATCTTTTTTGACACGAAGTAAAGTAACGGAATCATAGCTTGCATATAAATATTGTGGCGCACGTAAGACAATAATCCAAGCAAGGAAGAAGCTGAGAAAAAAAGTTGATAATAATATGAATAGTTTCTTCATAGTAGACTCCTTGTAAACAAAATTCCCCCTGTAATTTCTTACAAGGGGAATTATATAAGAAAACTAAATATTAGTCATAGTCATAGTAAAATGCTACTTGTTCCCCAAATTTAGTCCAAATCCAAGCCTCTGAAGTTTCTCCTGCAGGCGCAGATCCTTTATCTGAATGGCTATCCCATTTACTTACAAGAGAAGAATAATGATATTTTTGACCATGATAGTAATTTGAAAAAGCCCAACCACCTCCTGAACCTTCTCCATATGTCCATACTCCTCCATCTGGATATTGTACAGCGGCTGATGCAGCTCCCAATAATGTAAAGCTTGAAATAAGAGCTAGAGCAAGTAATCTATGTTTTTTCGTTTTCATTTTATTTTTCCTTTCAAAAAAAGCACACCCTGAGTGACAACACGACAAAATAAATCCTCCTCTCTCTTTTTTGAAACCGATTTCTTTATAAAATAATGATAACATTTTAACTATTATATGTCAATTAATTTTAAGTAAATTAGAAAATTTTTTTCAAATAAACTATTGTAACAATAAAAAAATAGATGTCATTAACGAATTTTATTCCAGTTTTTCCATTCATACTATCCGAGAAAAATAGATGATGTTATAGTAAAAAACAATTCAAACTATTGTAAAATTCCTACAAAAAAAGAGAGTCGAAACTCTCTTTTTATCTTCTTTTACTTTTATTAACCGACATGAGGGTAATATCTCGCAAGCTAAAGTATGCTAAGGTCAGCATGGCGATTGCGATAAAGAATTCTGTCGGTAGCTGAAAGATTTGCAGAACAGACAGCATGAGCAAAATCAAGAGTGCTACGAAAGCAAAGACGACAAGGACGATATTGACTGTCCCTTTAATGCTTTCTGGTGTCGCAAATACATAGAGTAGTAATAAGAGGAGTCCTATGATTAAATAAACCATCTTTATCTCTTTCTAGCTCTTATTCAGCTGATTTTTTCTTCTTGTTAGCTTTCTCACGCTCTGCCTTGTTAAGGATTTGTTTACGCAAACGGATAGACTCAGGCGTTACTTCCATGTACTCGTCGTCGTTCAAGAACTCAAGAGACTCTTCAAGTGTCAAGATACGAGGAGTCTTGATAACAGCCGTTTGGTCCTTAGTAGCTGAACGAACGTTGGTCATTTGTTTTGCCTTAGTGATGTTAACTGTCAAGTCATTTTCACGAGAGTTTTCACCGATGATCATTCCTTCATAAACCTCAGTACCTGGGTTGACAAAGAT
>CAUTXU010000112.1:0-3387 GCA_963542415.1 uncultured Streptococcus sp. | reverse complement strand
TTATTTACCATGGAATAAAGTTGTACAAGAAAAGTGCAAATAAGAAATCTCCAGACTAGAGAACTCAGCGATAGTTCCTAATCTGGAGATTATTTTTTTACTCTTCTTTCAACTTCGCCAATTCTTGGGAAAGGAGTTTAAGGGCGACTTGCGGGTTGGCTTGGCCTCTTGTTTAGCAAGTTTGTTAAAGAGTTCTTGATTGGTATTGAGGCTATTGAAAAGGTAGATCTCTTAATTAACCTTTAAAAATCATCTAAGATATACTTGTCGTTATTTACTAGCAGTTAGCTTCTTTATGGAATGTTGCTCAATGAGCCACCCTACAATCCACCCCGTCGCTAGCAAGTAATTTTCGAAAGCACCGATAGCATTTACAGGAGAATGATACTCCATAAAATTGACTAAGTGATTTGTTCCTATTCCAATCCCACCGAAGATGAGAGCGAGAAGCACGATTCGTAGATAGAACCAATCGTACTTAATATTGACACCGAGAATAAGAATCAATACAGCTAGGTTCCATATTCCAATTTCGCGTTGCCAACCAGCAGAGATTCCGTACCCGGAGTGACTTCCCATGTATGATGGAAAGAAAATTTGTAGTATAGAAGCGCCTAGCATAGCGATGATGACTAAAACAAATAGCAATCGTAAAAATTTGTTCATTTCTTCTTTCTAAAATAGAAAAAGGTATATAAAAAGTCTGTTATTTATCTTCTTTCAACTTGGCCAATTCCTGGGCAAGGAGTTTTAGGGCAACTTGTGGGTTGGCTTGGCCTTTGGTTGCCTTCATGAGGAATCCTGTGAAGGCTTTGTCTGCGTTACGTTTACCTGACTTGAAGTCGGCAACGGCAGCTTCGTTATCGGCAAAGACTTGATGGATAATTGGAATCAAAACAGCTGGATCTGAAATTTGAACCATGCCTGCTTTTTCCACGTATTCACGCGCTCCACCGCCATTTTTGGCTAGATGGACAAAGACTTTCTTGGCAATCTTAGAAGAGATAGTACTGTCTTCTATGATGGAAATCATTTCAACCAAGTTTTCTGGTGTCAATTCGATTTGTTCCAGTGTCTTGCCTTCGGCGTTCAAGAACTGAGCGACTTCTCCTTGGAGCCAGTTAGAAACTTGCTTGGCATCACCACCAAGAGCAACAGCTTTCTCAAAGAAGTCAGAAGTGACTTTGTTTGCAGTCAACTGGCTAGCATCGTAGTCTGACAAGCCAAGGTCAGATACATAACGCGCACGGCGTTCTTTTGGAAACTCTGGCAACTCTGTCCGCATTTCCTCAATCCACTCGTCTGAAATTTCAAAGAGAGGTAGGTCTGGTTCTGGGAAGTAGCGGTAGTCTGCAGCACCTTCTTTGACACGCATGAGGATGGTTGCTTTGTTAGCTTCATCGTAACGGCGTGTTTCTTGGCGAATTTGACCGCCTGAGCGAAGTATTTCAGCTTGACGTTGGGCTTCGTATTCAAGACCTTTGCGAACATTTGAGAAGGAGTTGAGGTTCTTCAATTCTGTCTTGGTACCGAATTTCTCTTGACCATAAGGACGAAGGGAGATGTTGGCATCCACACGCATAGAACCTTCTTCCATCTTAACGTCAGAAATGCCAGCGTACTGGATAACTTCCTTGAGGGCTGTTAGATAAGCATAGGCTTCTTCAGGAGAACGCATGTCAGCTTCAGATACAATCTCAATCAATGGCACCCCTTGGCGGTTGAGGTCAACATAAGAGTAGCCATCTGTACCGTGGGTGTTTTTACCAGCGTCTTCTTCTAGGTGGGCGCGTTCAATACCGATTTTCTTGGTGGTACCGTCTTCTAGCTCGACTTCAATCCAACCGTTGTAGCCGATTGGCTCATCAAACTGAGAAATTTGGTAGGCTTTGGGATTATCAGGGTAGAAGTAGTTCTTGCGGTCAAAGTGCATCTTTTTGTGGATGTCCATATTGAGGGCGAGAGCAGCCTTGATACCGGCATCGACAACACCTTTATTGAGAACCGGAAGTACTCCTGGGAAAGACCAGTCAATCACGTTGGTGTTGGCATTTTGGTCATTTCCAAAGTGGGCAGAAGTAGGTGAGAAGATTTTTGAATTGGTGTTGAGCTCTACGTGGACTTCAAGTCCAATGACTGTTTCAAAGTTCATTAGTTGTCACCTCCAAAAATCACGGGTTGTTGTTTGTGGTAGTCTGTTGTTGCTTCAAAAGCAGCAGCAGCTTGGTAAATGGTTTCTTCTGAGTATTTAGGACCAATCAATTGCAGACCGACAGGTAGACCTTGAGAGAATCCAGCAGGAATCGAAATCCCTGGGAGACCTGCCAAGTTGACTGGGATGGTCAAGAGGTCAGCCAAGTACATGGCAACTGGGTCATGGTTGAGTGAGTCCAAGTCATAAGCAACACTTGGAGCAGTTGGTCCCAAAATCAAGTCGTAATCCGCAAAGACTTTTTCGAAATCTTGGATGATGAGGGTACGGACCTGACCAGCTTTCTTGTAGTAGGCATCGTAGTAACCTGATGAAAGACTGAAAGTACCCAGCATGATACGGCGTTTCACTTCTTCACCGAAACCTTGGCTACGGCTGTTTACATAGATTTCATCAAGATTAGTCGCATCTTCTGCACGATAACCGTAACGGATACCGTCAAAGCGTTGCAAGTTTGATGAAGCTTCTGATGAAGCGATGATGTAGTATACGGCAACACCGTATTTAGAGTGAGGAAGACTGACTTCTTCAACGATAGCACCCAGTTTTTCAAAGTGTTTAGCGGCATTCAGGATGGTTTCCTTAACTTCTGGGTCAATTCCTTCGCCAAGATATTCTTTAGGTAAAGCAATTTTCATGCCCTTGATGTCTTGACCGATTTTTGAAGTAAAGTCGGCAATTCGGATAGGAGCAGAAGTAGAGTCTTTAGCATCTTCGCTGGCAATCGCATTGAGCAAGAGGGCATTTTCCTTAACAGTTGGTGCGAAAGGTCCAATCTGGTCTAATGAGCTACCGAAGGCAATGAGACCGAAACGAGAAACCGTTCCGTAGGTTGGTTTGAGACCAACGATCCCGTTGAAGGCGGCAGGTTGGCGGATAGAACCACCAGTATCAGAACCAAGTGACAAGCGGACTTGTCCAGAAGCTACCGCTGCGGCAGAACCACTTGATGAACCACCAGGAACCTTGCTGTGGTCCCAAGCGTTTTTAGTTGCTCCGTAGTGTGAAGTTTCACCTGAACCACCCATAGCAAATTCGTCCATGTTGGTTTTCCCAACGACAATCATACCTTTGGCTTTGGCATTAGAAACGGCTGTCGCATCAAAGATTGGCTCATAGTTGTAGAGCATTTTTGAGGCAGCAGTTGTGAGAATACCATCTGTAGAGATATTATC
>CAUTXU010000111.1:0-3411 GCA_963542415.1 uncultured Streptococcus sp. | reverse complement strand
ACCTTGCCATTGCAGGATTGATTTTCCTCTTTGGCTTCGCCATCTTCTTTATCTATGCACTCGCAATCGGAAAAGCAGGATAATCGACAAAGCGCACTTAAGAGTGTGCTTTTTTACATTCTAAAAGCAGTTAGCAAATCCCAACCGCCTCTTATATTGACTTTAATTTTCCTTTTCCAACTCATACAAATCTGCGATAATAGCTGCGACATGTTTGATATCTCCCAGCATGCCTCGCATTTCAAAGTCAGCCAATACAGGGAAACCAAAACGTTGACTGTATTGCTTGGCTGTCAGGCAGTATTGGTTATTAAAGTTACGATTTCCTGAACCAACCACACCAAAACACTTACTAGCATTGTCACCATAGGCGATAAAATCCCCCACTGGTGTTGTCAAAATCTCGACATCTCCGTTATCAACGCCATTCCCACCTTCAAGGTAGGTCGGTAGAAAGGCGACGTAAGGGTGGTCCATTTCATAGAAATCTTGGCCTTCCTTGACCAAATCCTTGATATGAATCTTTTGAACCTCAATTCCCTCGTACTGGGACAAGAGATAGTCTTTCAAGCGCGTCACAAAACTCTCAGTATTGCCACTCAAACTAATATAAACTAAAGAAATTGTCTTCATATTTTCCTCCATGATTTTATTTTTAATCGAAAAAGAACTACCAAGATTGTAACTTGATAGCTCTTTTTTGTCAATACTTAAGCAACTTCTTCTGTTTCCTCTTCTTCTGCCAAGGCTTTTTGTTGACGCCACATCTTATAGAAGACAAGGGCTAGGAAAAGAACATTTATGACGATATAGAAAATGCTAACAGCTTGTGAAATAACACTTATCCCTAAACGCATGGTCTCATCGTGAACTAACTGCACAGCGTCTTGTAAAGTCACATAGCCATAAATCGAACCAATAATAGCTAACAAAACATAGCCAACGTAAGTATAGTTTGCATATTGCAAATTCTTACGAATAAGGAATACAATCGCTACTACCACTAAAATAGCAGATAGCACAATCAAGGCCATATTAAAAATAGAATGAGTTGATTCTGCTACTCTATAGGTGTAATTGATGTTGTCTTCTAATTGCTGGGCACTGACCCCTGCAACTTGTTTCTGAGCGGCACGAAGGGCTTCTTTGCTAGGTAAGGGACTCAACATTCCAAACAGAGACATAGCTGAAATAAGAGCAGACAAGATTAGCAAGACCCATAGATAAATCGGTTTCTTTTTCATGATAGAACCTCCTGATATTATTATTGATATTATAGCACCTTTTGTAAGGGAATACAAATCTTATAGTATAGTTTCTACCTGTTTTCGGTAGGCTTTTGGTGATTTTCCGCACAATTTTCGGAACACTTTATAGAAATATCCCACGTTACTATAACCAACAGCATAGCAAATATCTTCAATACTGTCACTGGTTGAAAGTAAGAGTTGCTGGGCAGCCTTAATGCGTTGTTTGTTTAGTAATTCTGCGAAAGTCGAATTGGTTTCTCGTTTAATCAACTGACCTAGATAGACAGGATTGATAAAAAGATCCTGACTGATATCCTTGAGCGAAAGTTCTTTCTGATAATCACGCCCAATAACTTCCAGTACACTGACCACATTTTCATTCATGCGATATTGCCCAAAAAAGCGGGTCAGAGTTTCCTTAATATAAGGAACCAATTCATCAAAGGATTGAATAGCATGAATCGTTTTGACGATATCCGTCATATCATCAGCTTTTAGATGCTCAAACAAGTGAAAGACATCCATGACAAACTGGATAAAAAGCTGTTTGGTAATCGGAACACGCGGCGTATTTTCAAGAACCACCTTCTCCAAGAGATTTAACTCTTCTACGATTTGATTGAGATTCCCCTGAATGATAACCCTATAAATCGGTTCGTAATAGGCAAAGAGACTCTGAGACTGTTGTAGATTTACAGAGCCGTAAAAGAGGGCTTTCTCAGCATTCAGCTTCCAGCGTTCAAAGCGTTCTTGATAAGGAGCTTCAAAGGGAGTAACGACTAAACCATCTAGGGGTTGATCAGAAATAAAAATCTGCCAGTCTTGACCCAAGACATAGTAGGGAATGGTGAAGGAGCCTTGTTTTTCCTTGGATAGACCTATCCACCAATTCTCCTTACCCCCTAAATAACTAACAAATCCAGCCTCATCTAAATCTTGACTGAGGGTCTGACTTTTCTTTCCTCTCTCGCCGAGCTGACCTGCAATCTTCTCCAGCAGATTTCCCAACTCTACCTTATCAACAGGCTTGACCAGATAGTCCACCACACTAAGGTTCATTGCTCTTTTTACATAATCAAACTCCTGATAACCTGAAAGCAGGATATAGGCAGCATCTGGTAAGATTTCTTTCATCTCCCGAATCATATCAAGCCCTGTTTTGTCGGGCATATTGACATCTGAAATGATGACATCGACAGGATTTTCCTGAACATATTCTAGGGCTTCATCGGCATGACTGGCTGTTGCGACGACCTCCATATCCCACTTATCAAAGGGAATCAAGCGTTTCAGACCTTCTGTCACCATGTACTCATCATCTACTAATAATACTTTATACATTTTCTCCCTTTCTACTCATCTTGAATTGTAATACGATACTGAACACCTGCTTGCTCCGCAGACTCTATAGTAATGGCATAGCGGTCCCCAAAATAGAGCACAAAACGCTCATGTACATTGACAATCCCGATAGACTGCTTTTGATCACTGTAACTGGCTTGGTGTTCAAAATGTCTCTGACTTAATTTTTCTCGAATACTTGCCAGCTTTT
The DNA here is from genome assembly GCA_963542415.1 of uncultured Streptococcus sp. GTDB lineage: Bacteria > Bacillota > Bacilli > Lactobacillales > Streptococcaceae > Streptococcus. The sequence goes on along the minus strand of CAUTXU010000111.1, from coordinate 609 downwards.
CAGCCGACATTCCACGGCCATTATCTACCACTAAAATTTCCACAAAACCATCTCGTTTAAGAGCCTTGATGCTAATCACATTATCTGTCCGTCTATGGTCAACACCATGCGCGAAATAGTTTTCTACCAGCGGTTGCAAGGTAAACTTGGGAATCTTCATATTCTCTAACTCTGGATCTATCTTGAAACCATAGGCAATGGACTTGGGATAGCGAACCATGCAGAGATAGCTGTATTTACGGCAAAATTCTAATTCCTGTTTGAGAAGAGTTTCTCTTTCGTCGGAAATATTGTTACGCAAGAGACTACTGAACTCATAAATGATATCTGCTAACTCATCTTGACTTTGCATGACTGCGTACATACGCAAAAACTCCAGCGTATTATACATAAAATGAGGATTGATTTGAGCCTGTAAGGCTCGCATATTGGCATCTTTTTGACTAAGCTCTAACTGGTAAATATCATGGATATTCTTTTCCAATCGATCCAACATATCATTGGTGGTCTCCGCGATTAAGAGCAATTCCTGATCCTTTTCAAGTGTGTCAATACGAAGACCTTCCTCTCCTTGGGCAATAGCTTGGATGGAATCCACCAAATCCACTA
>CAUTXU010000110.1:0-3475 GCA_963542415.1 uncultured Streptococcus sp. | reverse complement strand
ATCATAGATGTCTTGGATCCAAAGAATATAGCTCCGCTTGAGGACTTGTATCGCAAGGAGTATCAAAAGCATGCCCATTCTCAAAACAAACAGAAACATATTCTAAATGCTATTATTATCAAGTCTTATATGAAGAGCATGGATGAAACGGTAGAGTTAACGGCAGAGGAAGGGAAAGTCCTTCATGACTACTTGTTTTCTACCGAGATTTGGGGAATCTATGAACTCAATTTGTTCTCAGTTAGTTCTCCGTTTTTATCTGTTTCCCTTTTTACTAGATATGTACGAGAAATGGTCCGCAAATCTGATTTTCTAATGGAAATGTCTGGAAACCGAAACCTTTTTCACACCATGCTATTGAATGGTTTTTTAGCCAGCATTGAGTGTGAAGAATTTACCAATGCCTCTTATTTTAAACGTGTCATCAAAGAGCATTTCTACAAGGAAAATGAGACCTATTTCCGAATTGTCTATTTGTGGGCAGAGGGTCTCCTTGATAGCAAGCAGGGCAGAGTCAAGGAAGGTCAGAAAAAGATGGAGGATGCCGTCCGTATTTTTGAGATGCTTGGCTGTCACAAATCTGCTGAATACTATAGAAAAACGATCGATTGTTGAATATCTGCAAACCAAGAAAATAATTTAAAATCTGAAGCGATAGAACTTTTGACCTCTCTCATGTCATCAAAGAGATTTTATCGTTGTTTTACTTATTTTGTGTGTTGCATATATTCAAAAGTTTTCCTCTAAAATTTCTAAGTGCTATACTATAGTCATATTTCACATAAAACTTCGAACAAGAAGGGAGATTACCTATGAAATTATTGTTCAGAAATCAAGCTTATCGTCTCTTGACTTTGTCACGCTTATTCAATGCCTTTGGTGCTTCAATTTTTAACCTGGTATTTATCGTCTATGCATCGACCTTGCCACAAGCCTCTTTTGCGGTTGCTATGGCCAATATTATCATGATTCTTCCGACTTTCTTTACAGTTTTTGTAGGGATTCGGGCAGATTATACGAGGGACAAGGTCAAATGGATGACTTACAGCGGTTTGTTTCAGGCGGTTTTATTTTTTCTGGCAGCCCTAGTTGTTCAGCAAGCTAGTCTATTTGCCTTTTCTAGCCTGTGTTTAATCAATGTCATTAGTGATGTCATCAGTGATTTTGCTGGTGGTTTGCGCATGCCTCTTATTAAGGAAAAAGTAGCTGAAGATGATTTGATGGAGGCTTATTCTTTTTCCCAGTTCATCACCTATATTTCAGCTATTGGTGGTCAAGCTTTCGGAGTCTGGCTCTTAGGGCTATCGGTCAATAATTTTTCTCTCGTTGCGGGAATCAATGCCTGTTTTTTCCTCGTATCAGCCGTGATTCTCTTTTTAGGAAAAAGCAAATTGAGCCTGTCACTTTCAGCTGCTGATGGTAAATCACTAAAAAATGAGAAGCTATCTATCAAAGAGCAGTTCCTAACGATTTATCGAAATTTACGTCTTGTTTTTCTTAAAGGTGGACAGAAAAACTTTGGATTCATGATCTTTGCTGTCTTGCTTATCAATGCCTTGGGTGGCGCTTTAGGAAGCATCTATAACATCTTCTTTTTGAGCCATTCTCTTTTGGACTTTTCTTACACAGAGGCATTATTTATCAGTCAATTCTGTGCTTTGTTAGCAATCATCATCAGTAGCCTTACGGGCAATGATTATTTTGGGAAGCAGTCCTTGCCTAGATTGATGATGTGGGTGACCGTAGGACTCAGTCTAGTTGGTCTAGCTAATTTATTCAATCAAGTCGTACTTGGTTTACTATTGATCTGTTCAACTCTGTATGTGTCTGGTAAAGTTCAACCAAAGATTAGTGCCTTGCTCCTGAAAAATCTAGCTCCAGAGGTTCTAGCTCGTACCAGTAATTTTTTGAGTTTATTGTTTACCTTATCTATACCTGTGGGGACAGCTTGTTTTTCACTTATAGCTGTATGGAATATACAGTTGACTTGGATGCTATTTGTTGGTCTCTCCTTGATAGCTATTCTTTTGACAGTTATTAATCTCAAAAATGATATCTAATACTCTTCGAAAATCTCTTCAAACCACGTCAACGTTGCCTTGCCGTAGATATGTTACTGACTTCGTCAGTTCTATCTACAACCTCAAAGCAGTGCTTTGAGCTGACTTCGTCAGTTCTATCTACAACCTCAAAGCAGTGCTTTGAGCTGACTTCGTCAGTTCTATCCACAACCTCAAAACACTGTTTTGAGCAACCTGCGGCTAGTTTTCTAGTTTGCTCTTTGATTTTCATTGAGTATAAATCCTAATTTTATTCATACTGTTTTAATCCCTCTATTTATGGTAAAATAAGACTATTAAGTTTAAAGAGGATTCCCTATGAAATTACAAAAACCAAAAGGAACGCAGGATATTTTACCTGCTGAATCTGCCAAGTGGCAGTACGTTGAGGGCTTTGCCCGTGAGATTTTCAAGCGCTATAACTACGCAGAAGTGCGCACGCCTATTTTTGAGCACTACGAGGTTATCAGTCGCTCTGTCGGAGATACAACGGATATCGTGACCAAGGAAATGTACGATTTCTATGACAAGGGTGACCGTCATATCACCCTCCGTCCAGAAGGAACTGCGCCCGTTGTCCGTTCCTATGTGGAAAATAAACTCTTCGCTCCAGAAGTGCAAAAGCCAAGTAAGTTCTACTACATGGGACCTATGTTCCGTTATGAGCGTCCACAGGCAGGGCGTTTGCGCCAATTCCACCAGATTGGTGTTGAGTGTTTTGGCTCTAGCAATCCAGCTACCGATGTGGAAACAATCGCGATGGCAGCCCATTTCTTGAAAGAAATCGGTATCCAAGGTGTCAAATTGCACCTCAACACGCTTGGAAATCCTGAGAGCCGTGCGGCCTACCGTCAAGCCTTAATTGACTATTTGACACCGCTCAAGGAGACCTTGTCCAAGGATAGCCAACGTCGTTTGGAGGAAAATCCTCTCCGTGTCTTGGACTCTAAGGAAAAAGAAGACAAGGTGGCAGTAGAGAATGCACCGTCTATCTTGGACTTCCTTGATGAAGAAAGCCAAGCCCACTTTGATGCTGTGCGTCAGATGTTGGCAAATCTTGGTGTAGACTACATCATCGATACCAATATGGTGCGTGGTCTGGACTACTACAACCACACCATTTTCGAGTTTATCACAGAGATTGAGGGCAATGACTTGACAGTCTGTGCGGGTGGTCGTTACGATGGCTTGGTTGCCTACTTTGGTGGTCCTGAGACTGCTGGCTTTGGTTTTGGACTGGGTGTAGAGCGCCTGCTTCTCATCCTTGAAAAGCAAGGTGTGGCCCTTCCTATCGAAAATGCCCTAGATGTCTATATCGCAGTCTTGGGCGAAGGAGCAAATATCAAGGCCTTGGAGTTGATACAGGCTCTTCGCCAACAAGGTTTCAAAGCAGAGCGTGATTACCTCAACCGTAA
>CAUTXU010000109.1:0-3502 GCA_963542415.1 uncultured Streptococcus sp. | reverse complement strand
ATGCTGTCAAACGAGTCCAGTCATTCGAACCACCACCGTAGCTGTTTTGAGAGTTGCTCCAAACACCTGCAGCAAGTTTATCCGTAGAAACAAATCCATACATATAGCCCTTAGCCAAGTCCTTCATTGGATTGGTTACAGCAATATGGTCATCTCCACTGACATGCGTGTTATTTGACATAGTTACCCCATCAAACTTAGCCCCAGTTTGGTCGCTTGAAACCGAAACAAGTGAATTTCCTAAGAAATTAATAGATGAGAGTAGCTTTCTTTCATCATCAATCTTTTGTCCTGGTGTAACTTGGTTATGGTTTACAATCTTAGTCACAGCAAAGTGAAGTTGGTTATCCACTACTTGCAAACGAACAGTCATATCTGCATTGATTAGATTAGGCTCATCACGGAGTTTCATCTCATATTCAGCAGTCGTTGCATTGACCTTTTTATAGGTAACTTCAGGAGTCACAGCGTGCTTGTTGATCACAACTTTATTAATTGGTTTCACTTGTCCTGGGAGCTTGTTTCCATTTAGAACATATTCTTTAACACGTGGGAAGGCTTGGTCGATAACTGCTTTCAATACTGTAGATTGAATAGTGTCGTATTTTACATTGCTATCATCTACTGTATCGCCCTTTTCTTTTTTAGTGGATTCTTGATCTGTTTTAACTCCCTCTTGGTTGTCAGTTTTGACATTGACAATTGTTCTTTCACTACTATTGTAGGTTCCAGCTTTAAGAACAATTTTCTTTTCATCTTTTAGTTTGTCATTTACTGCAGATGGCAAGGTGACTGTGTCAAATAGTTTCACATCATTGTTAGTTGCATTCAGTTGTCCATCTGATTTGAGACTAATCGTCAAGTGGTTAGTTGAACCATTAACAGGAGCTGCAACACGATTACCTTGGTACCAAAGTCCACTTCCATTTGACTTATATTCCCAGAACCATCCACCGTGGTCATATCCTACAAAAACGTTGTTATCTGTGTCTTTAAATTTCATGAAGACACCAAAGCGAGACTTACCTGTTTCGGATTCTTCTTTAAAGGTCAAATCAACGGTAGCATTCCCATTAGCATCTACTGTCAAACCATCTTTTTCAAACAAGGCTGGTTTTTTACCATTGTCATTTTGAGCAGTTGAAGCTAGTTGGTTGTAACGAACTCCTTTTTCTTCACGGACAGTTACTGTTCCCTGTTGTTCTTTCTTTTCAACTGTTTTCCATTCTGGAGTGACTTCTTTTGATTCAGTCGGTTTATTCTCAGATGGTTTGGAATCAGTTGGCTTGTTCTCAGCTGGTTTATTTTCTGCTGGTTTGGAATCAATTGGCTTGTTCTCAGCTGGTTTTTCTTCTTTTGGTTTGTCCTCTTTTGGTTTTTCTTCCTTGTTTTCCACTTGTTTATCGAGAGCATCTAGACCAGCTGGTTTCGTTGTTTCAATACCCTTGATATAGTTTTGAATCCATTCTAGCTGAGCAGGTGAGAAGAGAATACCTCCACTACGTTTACCAGAGACACCATTTTGGTGGATACCAATCAATTTCCCATTTTCATCGAAGATTCCGCCACCACTAGCACCTGGTTCACTTCCTTGATAGCTAATCCCACGAACACCTTCTCCGTGATTGTTAATGTCCTCAACGGTAGTATTCAAAATTGGATCAAGCTCTCCTTTTGGATATCCAAATACATGAACCTTATCTCCTACCTTAGTTGTTGCAGGCTTGTCAGTCACTTCAACGGGAGCATTTGCAAGAGGTGTACGAAGCTTAACAATTGCCAAGTCATTTTTATAGCCTTTGAGGAAGCCTTCACGGTCCCAGTGTTTTACATCATTCTTACTAAATTTGACATCTGGTGCTCCTTTGTAAGAAACTGTATAGACATCTCCATCACTCTCAACATTATCAGCTACCTTACGATTATTTCCATCTGGAACATCTTTGATAAAGTTATGAGAAACAGATAAAACTAGATTTTCCCCAATAACGATACCACTGCCAATCCCCGCAGCGCTTTTAATTTCAACAGTCGCACCATAGTTTAATTCTCCATTTTTTGTTTTAGCGACATCTTCTGGAACTAAGCTTTTATCTTCTTTTTCTAGTTCTTCTTTTGAGGCTGTGTGGCCATTTTCTTCAGCCTTATCAAGTTTTCCACGTAGTTCATCAGGAAGAGTATCTGAAGTTGATGAGCTTATTGCAGTTTCTTTTTCTTTTGCCAGTAATTCTTCTTCAGTCTTTGGTCCTTCAGTTACTTCAGGAGAACCTTGGTCTTCACCAGCTTTTGGTGCTTCAAAATCATGCCCTCCGTCCTCTTTAGCATTTGCAAGAGCTGCAGCCAAATCAGCCGGGATATTTGCTGTTGAACCTGTTTGTGCAGAATCTGCTAGGACAGTACTAGTTCCAAAGAAAGCTGCACCAATCATGACAGAAGCAACCCCTAATGAAAATTTTCGAATACTATATTTACAACGTTTTTCAAACAATCCTTTATCCATTAAGTCCTAAATCCTTTCACTATATACGTAAGCGTTTACATCTGCTATTTAAAAAAATACTCCTTTCTGTCTAAAAAGTGCAACACTTACATCATTAAATAAAAAATAATTACACTTTTAATATAACAAATGGTACGAAATAAAGCAATAGAAAAGATAGGAAATGACTAATTTTTTCTTTCAATCCTAATAAAATTAAAGTATAACATCTCCAAAATACTCTAGAAAAATAAAATACATATCATCAAATTTTTTCAATATCTGATAATATGCATTTTTCTGATTTTAAAGACTTTTTATCCAACCTCATGCGTTTCAAAAACGAAGAAATTGAGCCTCAATTTGAATTTTTCTCTTTTCATACCTCCTTAACAAAAATCAATTCCTGTGGCTGGGACAAGTCTTCTCGGTACTCAAATCCTGCAAAGCTTAAGCGACGAGCCTCCTCCACTGTTTTTACTTGATTTTCTATCAGGGCTGTTAGGAAGACACCACGCGCTTTCTTGGAAATAGTTGAATGAATCTTCAGCTGACCACCCTTGTCCTCCATGAATTTAAAGGTCACCATCTTTTCTCTGATTTCCTTAGAAAACACCGTCTCAAACTCGGATGACAATAGAGAGAAAATCACTTCTTCCTGCTTCAGAGCTCCATCATAGGCTGTCTTCCAATGGCTCTTCAAAGTCTTACCAGCGACCTTTAATTTCATCAAAAAATCCAAACGATGAGGTGCCATAGGCGACAAGGCTGGAACGACTCCGTACAAAGCCGAGGTGATGAAGACATGAGTTTCAAGATAGGCTTGTTCTACCTCAGTCAAATTATCTCGCTTGATATGGCGGTACATAAGCCCATCAAAAAGTTTCAAGGCTGGGTAGTGTTGGGCAGTTTGCCTTGTTAAAGCTTGGATATTTTGAAATTCTTCCGTAGCCTTCTCGGCTGATACCTTGTAAAAACTCTCCAATTGACTAGCAGAATAGAGGGCCAAGGCATCCAGCACAG
>CAUTXU010000108.1:0-3516 GCA_963542415.1 uncultured Streptococcus sp. | reverse complement strand
CTTCGTCAGATTTTGGATGCTTATATTGAGCACCAAAAAGAAGTGGTTGTTCGTCGGACACGTTTTGATAAGGAAAAAGCGGAAGCGCGTGCTCATATCTTAGAAGGTCTCTTAATCGCACTAGACCATATCGACGAAGTGATTCGTATCATCCGTGCTAGTGAAACGGATGCGGAAGCACAAGCTGAGTTGATGAGCAAGTTTAAGCTTTCTGAACGTCAAAGTCAAGCCATCCTTGATATGCGCCTTCGTCGTTTGACAGGTTTGGAACGCGATAAGATTCAGTCTGAGTATGATGATCTCTTGGCTTTGATTGCCGATTTAGCAGATATTCTTGCTAAACCAGAACGTGTTTCTCAAATCATTAAAGATGAATTAGACGAAGTCAAGCGTAAGTTTGGCGACCAACGTCGTACTGAATTGATGGTTGGGGAAGTATTGAGTCTTGAAGATGAGGACTTGATTGAAGAATCGGATGTCTTAATCACTCTTTCTAACAAAGGCTACATTAAACGCCTAGACCAGGGTGAATTTACTGCTCAAAAACGTGGAGGTCGTGGTGTTCAAGGGACAGGTGTTAAGGATGACGATTTTGTTCGTGAATTAGTGTCAACTAGCACCCATGATCACCTACTCTTCTTTACAAATAAAGGACGTGTCTATCGCCTGAAAGGCTATGAAATTCCTGAATATGGTCGTACCGCTAAGGGATTGCCAATTGTCAATCTTTTGAAATTGGATGAAGGCGAAAGTATTCAGACTATCATCAATGTTGAATCTGAACGCAGTGATGAAGCCTATCTCTTCTTCACAACCCGTCATGGTATCGTGAAGAGAACCAGCGTTAAGGAATTTGCTAACATTCGTCAGAATGGGCTTAAAGCATTGAACCTCAAAGATGAAGATGAGTTGATTAATGTACTGCTGACAGAAGAAGATACGGATATTATCATTGGTACTAAGTTTGGCTATGCAGTGCGCTTTAATCAATCAGCCGTTCGTGGAATGAGTCGTATCGCTACGGGTGTGAAAGGTGTCAATCTCCGTGAAGGGGACACAGTTGTTGGTGCTAGTGTGATTACAGACCAGGACGAGGTTCTTATCATCACAGAAAAAGGATATGGTAAGCGCACAGTTGCGACCGAATATCCAACAAAAGGTCGTGGTGGTAAAGGGATGAAGACGGCTAATGTAGCTGAGAAAAATGGTCCTCTATCAGGTCTTTTGACCGTTAAAGGCGATGAAGATTTGATGATTATCACTGATACAGGTGTCATGATTCGAACCAACGTTGCCAATATTTCACAAACAGGGCGCTCAACTATGGGAGTTAAAGTGATGCGCTTGGATCAAGATGCCAAAATTGTAACTTTTACAACGGTAGCAGCGTCAGAAAAAGAAGAAGTTGGGACAGAAAACGAAATAGAAGGTGAAGCATAATGTCTCATAAAAAGAATAATAAGAAAACAAACCGTAAAAATTTACTAATCAATGTCTTGGCAGGATTCTTAATCCTCTTGTCACTGGCATTAATCTTTAATTCAAAAATTCGTGATATCTTCATGGTTTGGAATACTAACAAATATCAAGTCAGCCAGGTATCAAAAGAAAAATTGGAAGAAAATCAAGATACAGAAGGTAATTTTGACTTTGACTCAGTAAAAGCCATTTCATCAGAAGCTGTCTTATCCTCACAATGGAATTCGCAAAAATTACCAGTTATTGGTGGAATTGCTATTCCTGAAGTAGAAATTAACTTACCTATTTTTAAAGGTCTTGATAATGTTAATCTCTTCTATGGAGCTGGTACAATGAAGCGTGATCAAGTGATGGGGAAAGGAAACTATTCACTTGCGAGTCATCACATTTTTACAGCAGAAAATGCCAGTCAGATGCTATTTTCTCCATTATCACGTGCTAAAAATGGTATGAAAATTTATCTGACTGATAAGGATAAGGTTTATACCTATGTCATTCATGAGGTCAAGCATGTAACTCCAGATCGTGTTGATGAGATTGATGACCGTAGTGGTGTTGATGAGATCACACTTGTAACTTGTGTGGACTATGATGCGACAGAGCGGATTATTGTCAAAGGTGATTTGAAAGATACAAAAGACTATTCACAAACACCTGAAGAAGTTCTAACAGCCTTCAATCAACCATATAAGCAACGTTATTAATAGTTAAAAAATCAGTAAACATCTAGTTCTACTGATTCTTTTTATTTTGTTTTATAAGCATACTATGTAATGCTAATACTCTTCGAAAATCTCTTCAAACCATGTCGGCTTTACCTTACCGTACTCAAGTAGAGCCTGCGGTAGGTTCCTAGTTTGCTCTTTGATTTTCATTAAGTATAAATCAATACAAATGTTATATAGTATATTGAAACAAGATGTGAATAAATTGATTAGGAGAGTTAAATTAATTTCTAGAAATGTTTTAGCAACCATAGTGTACTATTCTAGCTTCAACACACTATAAATTTAAGAAAATGATTACTCATTCAAAAAAATGTGTTATAATAATAAATATAAAAAAATAGGAGATGTTTATGAGTTCTTCAGAGTTTATTTCGAAGATAGATTATTATTGCCACAAGAAAGAAAGTCTTTTCAATCAAAGTAAGTCCAAGTATGCTATTCGTTCCATGTTTGCAGGTGCTTTTTTAACTTTTAGTACAGCTGCTGGGGCTATTGGTGCGGATTTATTAAATAATATTGTTCCAAGTAGTGGGTATTTCCTTTTCCCATTTGTTTTTGCTTGGGGGCTGGCCTATATCGTCTTTCTAAATGCGGAATTGATAACTTCCAATATGATGTACTTAACAGCTGGAGTGTTCTTGAAAAAGATTGATTGGAAGAAGGCAGTAATTATTTTACTATACTGTACTTTGTTTAATCTCATTGGTGCCCTGGTAGCTGGATGGGCCTTTGCTAACTCATCAGCATTTTCTCATCTGACTCATGATAGTTTCCTTCCTAAGCTTGTAGCCAAGAAGTTGGCGCGTCCAAGTGAGTTAGTCCTGCTTGAGGGAATTCTTGCCAATGTATTTGTAAATATTGCCATTCTTTCATCTATACTAGTTAAAGATGGTGCCGCCAAACTATGGATCATTTTATCAGCTATTTCCATGTTTGTCTTTTTGTCCAATGAGCACATCGCTGCCAATTTTGCTTCCTTCAGTATTATGAAATTCAGCATGATTGCTGATCAAGTACCTCACTTTGGTCTTGCAAATATACTTCGACATTGGGGAGTTACCTTCATTGCCAACTTTATAGGTGGAGGACTTCTGATCGGTTTACCATATGCCTTCCTCAATAAGAATGAAGATACTTATGTCGATTAAGAAGAATCAGAGTAGGGATGCGGAGAAACCATTTTGTTCTATTTAGTAATAAATATATTAAATAGAACAAAAATGATTCTACTCAATCTCTAAATTCGGACAATTAAAAATTCTAAAAGCTTGTTATTAAAACAATGTAAACGATTGCTGGATTTATAAAT
>CAUTXU010000107.1:0-3537 GCA_963542415.1 uncultured Streptococcus sp. | reverse complement strand
CTGGAGAAGAGACTTAGCCTTCCATATAGTCTTTCAAAGCCTGTCCTGTTAGTCCAGCATTGAGAGCGATAAGGAGTTTCAAACGGGCTTTTTGGGCGTTGAGTTCTTTAACAAAGAAGACACCAGATTTTTGCAACTGCACGCCCCCACCTTGGTAGGCATAAACAGGCTCAGCGATACCGTTAAAGCATCGTGAAACCAGGGCGACTGGGATTCCTTTTTGCAGAAGGCTTTCTAATTTTTGAGCCGTTTCTTTGGGAACATTACCAGCTCCGAAGGCTTGGATAATCAAACCGTCCAATTGTTCCAAATCCAGCATATCAATCAGCTCATCTGTCATACCAGCATAAGCCGAGATGATAGGGACTAATCCTTGTATGTGATCAAGGTCAAAGCGGACACGGGGTTCAGCTGTTTTGAAGTAGAGGATTTCCTGTTTCATAATCAGGCCAAGTGGCCCGTGTGTTGGAGTCTGGAAGGTGCTGACGTTGGTCGTATGTGTTTTGGTAACATACTTGGCAGCGTGGATTTCATCGTTCATAACGACCAAAACTCCTTTGTCCGCAGCCCTGTCGTCGCTGGCCACCCGTAAAGCACTCAGATAATTATAAACGCCATCACTGCCGAGTTCGTTGGAGCTGCGCATGGCACCTGTTAGAACGATAGGCATATGGGGAACTTCCATGGTATCAAGGAAATAGGCTGTTTCCTCTAAAGTATCGGTCCCGTGTGTGATCACCACTCCATCGTAGTTAGCAGCTTCCTCTTTAATTTTTTGGTAGAGGGCCAGCATATGCTTGGGTTTGATATGGGGGCTTGGTAAGTTAAAAAAGTCCAAGGCGTGAACTTGGATTCCTTCAAGTGGGTTGGACACATGGTTCATGGGATTATCTGAACTAGTCACAACAGCGCCAGAAGAATCGGCCTGCATGGAAATAGTTCCACCCGTATGTAAAACAAGGATTTTCTTAGTCATGATTTACTCACTCTTTCTGAAATGTGGTATAATCATTGTATCACAAAAGGGGAGATTGGGATAGGATGGAAGTCAAAGCTGTTTTTTTTGATATCGATGGAACCTTGGTCAACGATCGCAAGAGTGTTTTGAAATCCACTAAGGACGCGATTAAGATTGTCAAAGAACAAGGGGTGCTTGTTGGAGTAGCGACAGGACGAGGACCTTTTTTTGTTAAGGATTTAATGGAAGATTTAAATCTGGATTTTGCAGTTACCTACAATGGTCAGTATATCCTTACTAAAGATAAAGTCTTGTTCACGAGCCCGATTTCCAAGCTACATTTGCGACAGCTAATTACTTATGCAAAAAAAGAGGGTAAGGAGATTGCCCTAGGAACTAAGGATGCTATGGTGGGTTCGAAAATCATGTCTTTTGGCATGGGTTCTTTTTCTCAGAGAATTAGTCGTTTTGTTCCATCCGTGTTGACTAGGACAGTTAGTCATTCCTTTAACAGATTGGTCAGCAAGGTTGTTCCTCAAAAAGAAGAGGACTTGCTTTACTTGATGAATCAACCCATCTACCAAGTTTTGATGCTAATGACGCCAGAAGAGTCAGAGAAGGCTGCGGCTGACTTTGATGATTTAAAATTAACTCGTAGTAATCCTTTTGCGGTAGATATCATTAATCGGGGAAATTCTAAATTAGAAGGAATTCGCCGAGTTGGGAAAGAATATGGCTTTGACCTCAACCAAGTCATGGCCTTTGGTGACTCAGATAACGACCTAGAAATGCTGGCGGGTGTCGGTATGTCGGTCGCTATGGGAAATGGTAGTAGCAGTGTCAAGGAAGTTGCCAAGCACATTACCACCAGCAATCAGCAAGACGGAATCCACAAGGCCTTGGAACATTTTGGTGTTCTGGCTTCAGAAAAAGTCTTTGTCAGCCGTGACTATCATTTCAATAAGGTCAAGACCTTCCATCATATGATGGATGAACGGACTCAAGAAGAGCCTAAAGCATGGGATATAGAAGGAGCAACCCATAGAGCTGGATTTAAGATAGAAGAATTAGTAGAGTTTGTTAGAGCAGCGAGTTCGTCTGAAGAAGAATTTCAAGAGTCGCTTGCTAGTTTACATAAAGCCATTAACAAAGCAGCTGAGAAAGTAGTGGCAAAGACACCAGCTAAACAAGATTTGGTTGGGCAGGTAGATGCTCTGATTGATTCACTCTACTTTACTTATGGTAGTTTTGTCTTGATGGGAGTGGATCCAGAACGTATTTTTGACATTGTCCACCAAGCTAACATGGGGAAAATCTTCCCGGATGGGAAGGCACACTTTGACCCCCTTACCCACAAAATACTGAAACCAGATGACTGGGAAGAAAAATACGCCCCAGAAGCAGCTATTGAAAAAGAATTGCAGCGTCAACGAAAGGCTTTTGAACGTCATAAAGAAAGACAAAAATAAGAAAAGGAGCTTTGGAGCTCCTTTTTAGTGTTTAAAAAGTTTTTTCTTGTTCTCTCACAACCAACAGATCGACTTTTGCATTACGAAGAATGTATTCGGAAGAAGAACCGACTAAGAGACGTTCGAAGGCATTGAGGCCTGTTGCACCAACGAGAATGAGATCAACCCCCTCGGCATCTGGAATGGTACGTGCAAGAAGTTTTTTTGGGATACCCATTTCAATAATGGTATGAACTTTAGTGACACCAGCATCATGTGCACGTTTTTCGTACTCTTTCATCATGCTTTCAGCGTCTTCTTGGAGTTCTGCGTAAACTTCAGCATCAAAGGTGGATACACTTTGGAGTGCACGTGTGTCAATGACATGTGCGATGGTGAGTTTAGCGTCGTTTCGTAGAGCAGAATGAACTCCCTTGACAAAAGCCAAGTCCGCTTCGTTAGAACCATCGATTGCGACCATGATATTTTGGTAACGTTGTGTCATAGTGATACCTCCTGTAATTTCCTCACCTTAATTGTAAACCTTTTCACTATAGAAGTAAAGTAAAAAGCGCAGTTTCCTAAAAAATATTAGTGCTTAAAATCTATATAAATATATGATAAAATAAAAGAAAGGATAGCAGGAAACAAGTAAGGGAGGGAGAATGATGAAAAACTCTTTTCAAAAATCAAAAAAATCAAATTTCCTTTATTATGGAATTATCCTAGTTTCAGTCTTGGTAGAAGTTATCATGATCTGGCAATTAGAGAGGCTGGTTCCGCTTCTCTATTCAGATTTTATCGGCTTTTTAGTCTTTCATGTACTCTACCATCTGCTATTATTCTTAGTTGCAAAACGAAGTGGGGACTTGGGTTATTTGATGACATGGGGGCTCTTCCTCATGTTCAATCTTCTCTATGATTCCTTTTTAGGCTTGCTTTTTCTAGGTTTATCTTTTGGTATGTGATTTTTCTCTGGCAAAATACCTGCTATCTCCCCTGTCTTGACCTCGCTTTTAGTGAGGTTTTTCTTCTATAGGAATCTAGTAACACATTTCAGCAAACTTGTCGCATTTTCTTTCTAGTGGTATAATGTTACTATCCTGAAGAATTGAGGAAACAAGATGAAAG
>CAUTXU010000106.1:0-3694 GCA_963542415.1 uncultured Streptococcus sp. | reverse complement strand
GTCAACGTCGCCTTGCCGTAGGTATGGTTACTGACTTCGTCAGTTCTATCCACAACCTCAAAACAGTGTTTTGAGCTGACTTCGTCAGTCTTATTTACAACCTCAAAGCAGTGCTTTGAGCAACCTGCGGCTAGTTTCCTAGTTTGCTCTTTGATTTTCATTGAGTATAAAGACTTTTTGATAAACCTTTTTTAAAACACATGAGTGTTATGATTTTTTATGGTATAATGGCAGTGTTGGAAGTGAAATATTTACATTTTTTTATATTTTACTGATATTTTAGTAATATTAAGCGATCCATTTTTTCTATGATTAGAAATCAATGTGGTGGTTTATGATCAAGTAGAGGAAAAGCTCTAAAATTTTAGTCAAGAAACAATTTAGTATTCTGTCAAAGAAAAATATTAGAACCCTCTATTTTGTAAAAAATAGTGAGAAAGAAAGTTGGTAAAATGAAAGACATTTTTAATAAACGTCAACGTTTTTCGATTCGAAAGTTTTCAGTTGGAGTGGCTTCCGTATTAATAGGAATTACCTTGTTTACACCATCCCAGGGAGTACTGGCTTCTACGGAAAATAATTTGGCAACAGAGATAGGGGCTAATTCTGAAAGGGAGAATTCGACCCCTACTGTGGAGAAAAAACAAGAGTCTCAAAGTTCACCAGAGAATCGAGGAGCTCTTTCCAGTCCAGCCCCAAAAGATACTCCAATAATATCTACAAGAACTACAGAACTTGAGACATCTGGGGAGATGGGCAATAATAGCTTGACCACAAGGGCTTCCGTGGCGGGTGAAGACAGATCAAGCACTCCAGCGGTGAGAGCAGCATCAAATCCTTCCGAGATTAAAAAGTATGAATTAACTGATGAGTATGCTAAGCAAATAAAAGCAGGAGTAATCGGTTCAGAAGGTAATAAGCTTGACAGTTTGTTACTAAACGGCCCTAAGTTAAGTCCAGAAGCTTATACAGATGATGATTACTTGAAGGATAAAGATGAACTTTATATTTATGAAAAAGGCGGGAAAAAGTATGTAGGCTACAATAGTCATCCTATGTTAGAAGATACTGATGGTGATGGTATTATTGACAGTAAAGAAAAGCCAGATGAAAAATTAAAATGGAATGTCAGTGAGCGCGATATGATTATGTTCATGGAATTGTCCTACCGTGATGATAATTATATTGATAGAGTGCTGGATCATAAGAGACCCTTAACAGAGTCAGAGTTATATAAAAAGAATGGTGACAGTAGACCACGTTATGAGTATATGATGATGAATAAGGAATTGGGGCCTTATTGGGAAAGGAAGAAAAGTTACCATACATCTAGCGGACTAGATGCTGTCTTGTATGAAACTAAGAGTGATTTCTCATATTTACCAAATGGAACTGCACAAGTATTAGCCTTTCGTGGAACAAGTGATGCCAAAGATATAGGAGCTGATATAAGACTTGGAACAGGAAGCAATCCTCAACAAGGGATAGATGCAGAAAATATCATGCGTGAACTAGCCAAAGATAAGAGTATTACCAATCTTTATTTGACAGGACATTCTTTAGGAGGATATTTAGTACAACGGGCAATGGTTGAAGCCTATCAGTTGGCATATTCTGACAGCAGAGTCATGTCTCCTAAAGAACAGCAGGCTTATAGAAACTTTTATAATAATGTATTAAAAAAAGGAACAACATTCAATGCTCCAAAAGTTGTGACAAGTTGGGTTTCCCGTCGTGAATTTTGGCAAAAAGGTTTAGATAGCAAAAAAATAGCTAAGTCTGGGAAAATGACTCATTATATTGTTGATAATGATTCGACGATAAGAAAAGGTGTCAGCAATGATAGTGATGTTGTTATAAATGTTGGTCGAACAAGCGGAGGTCATAGTTCACGTTCTTATTTTGAAGCCGATATGATTAATAGACGATCAGAGTTCATGTCTGGGAAACGAATTTCCTTAGATGGGACAGGTTATCAAGATAAAAAAATTGCAACAGCTAAATCTGTAGAAAAAGTTGGAGAAACTGTTGTATATAGTAAACGTGGAGATGACATCATTAAGTCAACAACTGTTAGTATCAAAGATTCCGATACAGGACAGATTACTAAAAATACACTTGATGAAGTGTTCAAGCGAAATGGCGCTAAATCAACAGTTGCCGTTACACCACTTGAGCCAAGTGTTCGTTATGAGAAAGATGCCACAAGAGCTAAAGGTGAATCAAAAATCACAGTAGCTGGTATTCCAGGTACAAGAACAGTAACCACAACCTACACAGTCAATTCGACAGATGGTAGCCTTATTCCGCATGAAGAACCTGCAGTGGTAGTCCCATCAAAACCTACAGTGGTCAAAGTGCCAGCTAAAGATGAGATTGAATACCTTAAAGAAGGCGATGATGTTGTTAAGAAGACTACAACTTACGCGGTCAATGCAAGCACCGGTGCCCTTACTCCAATAGAGAAAAAGGAAGTTTTCAAGAAAGATGGCGCTAAGACCAAGGTTGTTGTTACGCCCCTTGAGCCAAGTGTTCGTTATGAAAAAGATGCCACGAGAGCTAAAGGTGGAAAAAATGTAACAACAGCTGGTATTCAGGGCACTAGAACAGTCACTACCACCTACACAGTTAATCCTACAGATGGCAGTCTCATTCCCCATGAAGGACCGGCGGTAGTAGTCCCATCAAAACCTACAGTGGTCAAAGTTCCAGCTAAGGATGAGGTTGCATACCTCAAAGAAGGCGATGATGTAGTTAAGAAGACCATAACTTACGCGGTCAATGCCAGTACCGGTGCTCTTACTCCAACAGTAAGGAAAGACGTTGCCAATCCAAAAGGTGCCAAATCTAAAGTTGTCGTTACGCGGATTGAGCCAATTGTTCGTTATGAGAAAGACGCCACAAAATTCAAAGGTGGAGCTAATGTAACAACAGCTGGTACTCCAGGTACTAGAACAGTCACTACCACTTACACTGTTAATCCGACAGATGGTAGCCTCGTTCCGCATGAGGAACCGGCAGTGGTAGTCCCATCTAAACCCACAGTAGTCAAAGTTCCAGCCCAAGATGAGATTGAATACCTCAAAGAAGGCGACGACATTGTTAAGAAGACTACAACTTACGCGGTCAATGCAAGCACCGGTGCCCTTACTCCAACTGTAAGGAAAGAAATTACCAGTCCAAATGGTGCCAAATCTACAGTTGTTGTTACACCACTTGAGTCAAGTGTGCGTTATGAAAAAGACGCCACAAGAGCTAAAGACGGAAAAAATGTAACAACAGCTGGTACTTCAGGTACGAGCACAGTAACTACCACCTACACGGTTAATCCTACAGATGGTAGCCTTATTCCACATGAAGGAAAACCAGTTATCAAACCGTCAACTCCTACAGTGGTCAAAGTGCCAGCTAAGGATGATATTGCATACCTCAAAGAAGGCGATAATGTGGTTAAGAAGACCACAGCCTACTCAGTTAATGCAAGCACGGGTTCCCTTACTCTAACAGAGACAACAGAAATCTTCAAACAAAATGGCGCTAAATCTACAGTTGCCGTTACGCCACTTGAGCCAAGTGTTCGTTATGAGAAAGACGCCACAAAATCCAAAGGTGAAGCTAATGTAACAGTGGCTGGTACTCCAGGTACTAGAACAGTCACTACCACTTACACTGTTAATCCGACAGATGGTAGCCT
>CAUTXU010000105.1:0-3746 GCA_963542415.1 uncultured Streptococcus sp. | reverse complement strand
AGTCCAGCATACCTACCAACTCCAAAGATTCAGCCACTCTCTTCTTCATTTCTTCTCGAGGAAGTCCCTGATTTTCTAATCCAAAGGCGACATCATCTTCAACAGTTGCCCCCACAAATTGGTTATCTGGATTTTGAAAAACCATACCAATTTGACGGCGTAAGTCCCAAACATTCTCAGAGGACAGCAATTGCCCATCAATCCAGATTTCCCCAGACTCTGCTTCAAGCAAGCCATCAATCAAACGGATAGTTGTCGATTTTCCACTCCCATTATGACCTACAATCGAAAGCCATTCTCCCCGTTTCACGTGAAACGAGACATTATTAACGTCATAATGATCCTGGTCTTCCTTGTAACGAAAAGACAGATCTTTTACTTCAATAATCGATTTCATTTCGAACCAAATGTCCCTTTGAATACATGAGCGCTACCCTTGAAATAATCATAACCAGAGTAGATAGTGAAAAACAAAGCGATATAAAGCAACAGTTGCCCAATTAAATTCCAATGTAAGAGCAAAAAGATAATGGCAAACATCTGACTAAAGGTCTTGATTTTCCCTGGCATCGCTGCTGCTAGAACTGTCCCTCCCGTCTCAACAAGCAACAAACGCAAGCCTGTCACCGCAAGTTCACGACAGATGATAATAGCAACAACCCAAGCCGGAGCCATACCCAACTCAATCAACATGATAAAAGCTGACATAACCAACAACTTATCCGCCATTGGATCTGCAAACTTTCCAAAGTTGCTAACCACATTCCATTTACGAGCAAGGTAACCATCAAGGTAATCCGTTACACTAGCAACTGCAAAGATAATCGCTGCCAGCAGGTGACTTCCTTGTGAATGGTCCAAAGTTAAAATAAGAATAAAGAGAGGTATAAAGAGAATTCTACCAATTGTTAATACATTAGGGATTTGTTCTTTTTTCATTGGTTCTTCCTTAATCTGTAGTAAATGTAAGTGTTACAGTTCCAGTCTGAGTTGTCAGCTTCGAGGTATCGATTGTTTGATTGTCCACAGTTAAAGTAACTCCCTTCACTACACCCAAAGTAATCGTCACAGGTTCTTTCGTCGAAACTGTTGTTTTTGCGTTTTTATTGTCTGATGACAAGGTCACACCACCTTCAAGGTCACTTCCTGAAACACTTACCCAGCTAGTTGCATCCGAAACAGTCAGCTGAACCGTAGCTGTTTCCTTACTCGTTTTATAGCGGGCTTCGATGCGGTTCCCTTCACCTGAAACGGTAATAGTTGGTTCCGCAGTAGAAGATGAGCTTGATATCTGACTACTAGAAGATGAACTAGATGAGGTTGTTGAACTAGTTGAGTTCACAACACTATAGTTAGCTGAAGAAGGACTTGGCTGAGTTTGGATGTAGTTCCAAACATAGTAAGTCACAAAAATTAAAATTGATAAAGCAAATAGCACAAAATAAAATAAAGGGAGATAAGACGTTTTTTTCTTATTTGATCGTCTACGACCAGACAGGTCTTCTTCATCAACATCGACCTCTTCATAGGTGATCATACTACCTGAATCATAGGCATCCAGTACAATTCTTTCATCTAACTCTACTGCCCAAGCATATTTTCTTAAAAAAGAACGAGCGTAAAAAGTGCTAGGAAGTTGATCGAAATCATCCGCCTCCATTGCTTCTAGAAAATTCAACTGAATTTCAGTTTTTTCCTGTAATTCTTCTATACTCAATCCCTGGTTAATTCTAGCTAAACGCAGAACCTCACCAATTGTTTTTTTTCTCATACTTACCATTCCTTCTTTCTAGTGTTCTTGCCTTATTTAAGCCGAAAAAATTGTAAAATCAACTAAATCACCATTATCAATCAAACGATGCCCAGCTTCAAGAACATCTTCCAAAGTAATTTCCTGTAAAATTTTCGGAAAATCAAAAATTGTTTCTCCGCGATCCATAGGATCGTATTGAGTTGCAATAAATTCCAAGGAGTTCATACTACTGAAAAATTCTCCAAACATCTCACTCTTAACAAGATCGAGATGCTCCTCAGTAATATCTGCATCACTACTAAACTGACGAATCGCTTTACGAAATTGATGCGAAAGAGAAACAGGTTCCGTGGTATCCATCGTCAATATCACAAAATGAAAGCGACTATTTACCTCAACCTCTAGTGACAACGACGCATCTAACTTCCCTGTCTCGTATAATCTTTGAAAACGATCCGAGGTCCAGCCAAACATCATCGTAAATAGCAGTTTCAATAAAATGTTGTAACGATAAGACTCCTCTTCCGTTATTTGACCAGTTCCTCTAATAGCAACAGCAAGCTTGGGTGAAGAAACTTCCATACGAAGACTATCTATTTGCTTCACAGGTTGCAAAGGTAGTTGCTCTTTTGAAACTGTAAACTGCTCTAAAATCTTATTTTCCTTTTTTGAAAAGTATTCCTCAATGAGCTCCACATCAATATTTCCAACTAAAAATAGAGACATGTTGACAGGTTTGTAAAAGTCTGTAAAGTTCTCTTTTAAATTTGAAACTTGAATCTCAGAAATTGATTTCTCACTCCCAACAATATCTGTCGCTAAAGAAGTTTCAGGATAAAGATTGGCTAATGTTGCAAAAAACAAACGCGAATCTGGATCATCTTGATACATTTCTCGTTCTTGCTGGATAATATCTTGTTCCCTCAAAACAGACTCTTCTGTAAAATGAGCATCTCCAACTAACTCATCTAGCAAATCTAAACTCTCTAATAGATGGTCAATTGTTGAAAAAAGATAGCTGGTCTTAGTAAAGCTTGTAAAGGCATTGCTGTCTGCACCTAATCGAGTAAAAGCAGCCATTATATCCTCAGAATTTTCTCTTTCAAACAATTTATGTTCAAGAAAATGTGCAATTCCTGCTGGATGATGACGTAAACCTTTTTCCAAGCTTGTATAAGTTGCATCCACAGAGCCAAATTGAACTGTTACAACCCCATAAACCTCATTAAAATCTTGTTTAGGAAGTAAAGAAACTGTCAACCCATTTGACAATTGTGTTTTGTATACTCTTTCCTTTACAGCAGGATAGTATTTCTCTTCAAAAGTAACCTTTGTCATTCTACTCCTTCCATAAAGTAAATCGCTTGTAACTTCAAACTGTTGGCAGCTTTACATACAGCTTCTTTATCGACACTCTCTAATTTTTCCAACAACCGGTCAATGTCAAAAGTCTCTTTTCCAAATAGTGCAGTTAAATAGATTCTTTCAACTAGGGTATGCTGACTATCTTGAGCAATCAATAAAGATCTTCGAATCATCTCCTTGGTTTGATAAAGCTCAAAATCTGTAAAGTTGCCCTTTTTCAAATCCATCAACTGATGATTCATCATTTTTCTAGCTTGATTCCGATTTTCTCTATCAATACCCGCATACATCTTTAACAAGCCACTAAACAAATCCAATTGACTAGAGACCGTATAGGCTATCCCAGCATTCTCACGGACGTTTGTAAAAAGTTTCGAATGTGCAAATTCACCCAACAAACCGTTCATAACAAGCATAGGCAGATGCTGATCATCACCATATTTCACAGGAGAATGATAGCCCAATTCCAAAACAGATTGTCCTACATTCCTCTGAAACATTCCTTCTTGTAGAACATTCGAGTAAGACTGATGATACTGGATGCTAGCATCGCTCTTTCTAGCTGTAAAGGGTAATGACTTCAGCGATTCTGTAATTTCTACTTCATTAAAATCACCTAAGAAAAAGA
>CAUTXU010000104.1:0-3788 GCA_963542415.1 uncultured Streptococcus sp. | reverse complement strand
GTGGAGATTCTGGTGGAAATGCGAACTTCCGTGGTTACAATGACTTCATCATGGACAGACTTCAAATTGAAGAAATTGTTTTGACAGGTAAGATGATGGCAGAAAATGCTGTCAAGAACTACCTTCCGACTGTTTCGATGGAGAACTATACTAAAGAAACAATGGATGCTTTGAAAGAGGCTGTCTTTAACCTTAGTCAAGCAGACGATGATATTAGTGTAGAAGAAGCTAAAACAGAAATCGCTAAGGTCAATGCTCTTAAAGACGCTTTAGTGATGAAGAAAACAGCTCTTGTGACAGATGACTTTGCAAGCCTAAGCGCTCCTGCTCAGGCTGGTGAAGGTCTTGCAAATGCCTTTGATGGAAACTTATCTAGTTTATGGCATACATCATGGGGCGGAGGAGATGTTGGTAAACCAGCTACAATGATCTTGAAAGAACCGACTGAAATTACTGGTCTCCATTATGTTCCACGTGGTTCTGGTTCAAATGGTAATTTGAGAGATGTGACTCTTGTAGTAACTGACGAAACAGGTAAGGAACATACCTTCAATGCAACAAATTGGGCTGACAATAACAAACCTAAAGATATCAACTTTGGCAAGACGATCAAAGCTAAGAAGATTGTTCTAACAGGAACACGCACTCACGGAGATGGTGGTAATCAATATCAATCAGCTGCAGAATTGGTCTTCACTCGTCCACAAGTGATTGAAGCAGCTCTTGATACATCGGCATATGAAGCGGCCTTAGCTAAAGCTCAAAAATTGACCAGCAAAGAAAATCAAGAGGAAGTAGCAAGTGTTGTTTCCAGCATGAGATTTGCAACAGATAACCATCTCTTAACAAATAGAATGATTAAATACTTTGCAGATTATCTCGACCAATTGAAAGATGAAACACCTACTCCAACTCCAGAACCGAAACCTGAAACTCCAACATCAAGCAAAGGTGAGGAGACAGCACCAATTCTCGAAGTGCCTGAGTATAAAGGGCCGATTGGAACAGCTGGTGAAGAAGCTGCTCCAACACTAGCAGTTCAGCCAGAATTTAATGGTGGCGTCAATGCGGCAGAAGCAGCTGTCAATGAAGTTCCAGAATATACAGGTGCAATGGGAACAGCAGGTGACCAAGCAGCACCTACGGTAGACAAGCCAACTGAAGAGGTTCGTGTCTTATCAGATAAATCAACAGGAGTTGTAGTTGCAGGACTAGCAAGAGATTTTACACCAGACATGCATCTTCAAGTTCAAAAAGTAACAGACCAAAGCCTACAAGGTATGGAATTTGATGATTATGCTCTTCATTTGGTAGATAAGGATAATCATAAGGTTCAGCCGAAAGGTGCAGTCCTTGTTAGAGTACCAGTTTCTGGTGAAGTGGCTGGGGTGTACTATACTGCATCAGGTGAGTCAGTAAACTTTACAAATAGTCAAGGAACAATTGAATTCACAACTAGTCAACTAGGACATTATGCAGTAGTTTATAAACCAGTTTCTAAACAACAGAGCCCATTAGCTGATGAGCCTAGAGGAAATGCACAAACTCCATCTACTGAGGAAGCAGGAGGAAATGCACAGACTCCATCCAATGAGGAAGTTGGAGGTAAGTCACAAATTCCATCAACAGATCAATTCAATCAGAAGCAGCAGAGTTCAGTAGCACAATCAGTTGATAGGTCTAAACCAAGAATGAAGATAGAAGAAGCAAAAGAAGAAATGAAGGCTAAACTTCCAGACACTGGAACTAGCAAGTCAGATCATCTTTTCTTCCTTGCCAGCCTCAGTCTAGCATTGTCTGCTCTATTTCTTGCAAAGAGAAAAGAAGATTAGAATATACAGGAGTTTTCATTAAAAGGGAGCTCAAACTCTCTGCTTGTTCTAGTGGAGAAAAAAGAATACCCAGAGAGGACCTCTAGGTTCTCTCTTTTTCTAAAGGGAAATGAGAACGTTTACGATTGTGAGCGTATGAAAGGAAATAAGAAAAAATGGGAAAACATTTTTTTGAGAAACGGTGTCATTATAGTATTCGTAAATTTACGATTGGTGCAGCTTCTGTTATGATTGGTGCTAGTATCTTTGGTGCTGGCATGGTTCAAGCAGCTGAAACAGAAGGACCTGCTGAGACAGAAGGAACAATAACACAGGCTCAGCCTCTGGATAAGCTGCCAGCAGATATAGTAGCAGCTATTGAAAAAGCAGAAACTACCACTACGACAGGGGATAGTGAAACTCAACCAAGTGAGACAGAAAGTCAGCCTGAAAATACGGGGACAGTTACTCCTGTAGCAAAACCAGCTGAAACTGTCACTCCTAAGGAAGAAGTGACTCCGAAACCAGCAGTTACACCTAAAGAAGAGGTGGCTCCAGCTGTAAAACCGTCAGAAACTCCAGTGGCAAAAGATTTGGTTGCAACTCCTGATGTCAATCATTTAGAAAATGCGACTGTTACAGCTTCAAACCAAGAAGCTCAGACACAAAATACTGTAGACAAAGCAATCGATGGCAAACCAGAAACTCACTGGGCAACTGACCGAGATGTTGTGAATCCAACAATCGAATTTAAATTTGAAAAGCCAACCTTGATTAAACATGTTGAGATTGATTGGGATCGCCGTGCTCGTGGTGAACGAAATGATCCAAACATCAAATCTTGGAATCTCTATTATGCAGGTCAAGAAAATGTGAATGGTTCGGGAGTTAAAGAATGGAAATTAGCCTATCAAAGAACAGGAACTCCACTTCTTGATGAAAGGGTTGACTTGAAAGAAGCTATTCAAGCCAAGTACCTCAAACTTGAAATTACAGATTACCAAGCTGGTACTATGAACTGGAAAAATGTTGGTATCCAAGAAATCCGTGCCTACTCAAATATTCCAGATACCAGCAAACCAACAGACATTCGTCAGGTGACAGAACTAGCAGTTGCTAAAGATGGAAAATCACTTGTATTGCCTAGATTGCCTGGTCAAGTTAGTTTGATTGGAAGTAACAAGCAAGGAGTTGTCGACCTTAATAATAAAATCTATACACCTTTGACAGAACAACATGTCAAAGTGATGGTTCAACAAGTCAATGGAAATCATACCTTCACAAAAGAATTTGAAGTTCTTATTAAAGGCTTGCATGCAGACGAAGGTGTTGGAACTAAGCCGGCAGTTGCTCCAGCAGTCCAACAATGGTATGGAACTGAAGGAAAAACTTCTATTACATCATCTACTGTTATTTCAGTCGGAGATTCTGGATTTGGTCAAGAAGCTAAATTCTATCAGACTGACCTTGAAAGTCGTGGCTTAGAAATCGTCACAGGTGGTCAAGCAGCACAAAAACGAATTGAATTTAAAAAGGTTGAAGACAAAGGCTATGGCAAGGAAGGCTATGGTATTAGCATTAAAGACGGAGTCATCACAGTAGAAGCTGCGACAAATGCAGGTGCCTTTTACGCAACTCGTACCCTTCTACAAATGGGCGAAAATAATTTGCAAAATGGAGAAATCCGTGACTTCCCAAGCTTCAGCCACCGTGGTTTTATGCTAGATACAGGTCGTAAGTTTATCCCTTATGATACGATTGTAGACATCATGCTAAACATGGCCTACTACAAGATGAATGACTTGCAGTTGCACCTAAATGATAACTATATCTTCCTAAAAGAGCACTTGGCAGGTAAGAACTTAAGTCCAGAAGAAGAACTGAAGTATGTTCTAGAGCATGCCAAGACAGGCTTCCGTGTGGAGACAGATATTGTCGGTAAGAATGGTCAAAAATTAACATCAGATGAGCACTATA
>CAUTXU010000103.1:0-3797 GCA_963542415.1 uncultured Streptococcus sp. | reverse complement strand
CAAAGCACTGCTTTGAGGTTGTAGATAGAACTGACGAAGTCAGTAACATATATATACGGCAAGGCGAAGCTGACGTGGTTTGAAGAGATTTTCGAAGAGTATTAGTGATAAATCCATTATACACTGGTAAACTCCAATTTATCTTCTCTGTTCCTCAACTGTCTATTTTTGATCCTGAATTGTTATGTGAAAAGCAAAAATCCACCCCGAAGGATGGATTGATACTTTAACGCACTTCTGCATTGACTTTTTCTTCGAGAGACGCTTGGATTTTTTCCATATAGCGTGCGACTTCTTCGTCCGTTAAGCTGTCTTCTGGATTTTGGAAAGTCAAGCTATAAGCCATTGACTTCATACCAAGTCCCAATTTTTCGCCTGAGAAGACGTCAAAGAGTTTGATATCTGTCAAACGTTTCACGCCTGCAGCTTGGATAGCGTCTACAACTTCTTGATGAGTCACTTCTGCCTTAAGGAGAAGGGCAACATCACGACTAACTGCTGGAAATTTCGTGATTTCCACAAATGGAGCAGCAGGTTGGAGCGAAGTTTCGATGGCTGAAAGGTTAAGTTCCGCTACATACGTTTCTGGGATATCGTAAGCCTTGGCAGTGACTGGATGTACTTGCCCGAGGAAACCAAGAACTTGGTCACCTAGTGAAATGACTGCTGTACGTCCTGGATGGAGGCTAGCGATTTCAGATGTTGCCATATAGGTCACTTGGAGTCCCAAACGAGCAAAGAGGGCTTCAAGGATTCCTTTAGCATAGAAGAAATCAACTGGAACTGCTGCTGTTTGGAAATCTTTTTCAGCAACCAAGCCTGTCAAGGCAAAGGCAAAACTGTTAATCTCATTTGGAAGTTCTTCTTTTGGATTGCCTGTTTGTTCAAAGACTTTTCCAATCTCATAAAGAGCCAAGTTTCTGTTCTTACGAGCCACGTTGTAAGCAACTGTATCTAGGATACCAGAAATCATATTTTGACGGAGGACAGAACGATCCACTGTCATTGGCCACATGAGTTCAGTAAGGTTACTTGGTTGAGCCGTGAACTCAACTGCTTTTTCAGGAGTTGTCAGAGCATAAGTGATGATTTCAGTCAATCCTGCACCTTCTGCAATGGTACGAACTTGACGACGGAGTTTTTGTGTCGCTGTCAATTCACCCGCTGTACCATCATCTTTTGGAAGGCTAGTTGGCAAGCGGTCATAACCATAGATACGAGCGATTTCTTCAAAGAGGTCTGCCTCGATAGTGATATCCCAGCGACGACGTGGGACGCTGACTGTAAAGCTGTCTGCATTTCCAGAAAGACCAAAGCCAAGACGACGGAAGACATCTTCTACATCCGCGTAAGAAAGTTCAGTTCCAAGAACACGGTTAACATCAGCAAGAGTTGAAGAAACTTCCACATCAGAAGTATCCAGTTCACCCGCTGAAACGATGCCTTTACGCACCGTCGCACCTGCAAGATCGGCAATCATGCTAGCTGCCGCATCAAGTGCTTCGTTAACTGTTGCCACATTAATCCCTTTTTCAAAGCGAGAAGAGGACTCTGAACGAAGGTTGAGGCGACCGCTAGTCTTACGGATAGATTTTCCATTGAAAACAGCTGCTTCAAGGACAACACGACTAGATTTTTCAGAGATTTCTGTTGCTTGACCACCCATAACACCTGCAAGAGCTACTGGCTTGTCTGCGACAGTGATGACTAGGTCATTCACGTCCAAGTCACGTTCTTCACCATCTAAAGTCACCAATTTTTCACCAGCACGCGCTTCACGCACACGGATGTCAGTCCCTTCAAAGGTATCCAAGTCAAAGGCATGCATAGGCTGACCAAAGTAAAGCAGGATATAGTTGGTCACGTCTACAACGTTATTGATAGGACGGATGCCTTCGTTCATGAGGAGGTTTTGCAACCATTGTGGACTTGGTGCGATGGTCACATTGTCCAAGATACGAGCTGCATAGTAAGGCGCCTTGTCTGTCTCAATGCCCACAGAAAGAGCATCTGCTGCACTTTCATTGGTTTCTGTTAAACTGAATTCTTTAAAGTTTACTTCCTTGTCATAGATAGCTGCCACTTCGTGCGCTACTCCACGCATAGAAAGGGCATCCGCACGGTTTGGAGTGATGGAAAGTTCGATAATTTCATCATCCAAGTCTAGGTATGAGAAGACTTCCTCACCTGGAACGGCATTTTCTGGCAAGATTTGGATGCCATCTGCGAATTCCTTTGGTACAACTGAGTCAGAAATTCCCAATTCACCAAGTGAACAGATCATTCCAAGTGACTCTAAGCCACGGATTTTCCCTTTTTTGATTTTGTAGTTGTCAGCGATGCGAGCTCCTGGAAGTGCCACCATGACCTTGATACCAGCACGCACATTCGGTGCACCACAAACGATTTGACGGGCTTCTTCTTCGCCAACGTTAACCTGACAAACATGGAGGTGAGTTTCTGGCACATCTTCGCAAGACAAGACCTCACCGACGACAATTTTTGAGAGACCAGCAGCAGGTGATTCAACACCTTCTACCTCGATCCCTGTAGTTGACATTTTTTCAGCCAACTCTTGTGATGGCACATCAATGTCCACCAATTCTTTTAACCATTTATAAGATACAAGCATAATTCTGATTGTAAGGTTCCACCAAGTGTGACCTTTTCAATTCCTTTCTTTTTCTTCGAGTCAGTCCTTGCCATTCTCATCTAGAGAAAATGACTAGAACTGTATAGGACTGTGTTTCAGGTTTCAATCTTATTTAAACTGTTCTGAGAAGCGGACATCTCCTTGGTAGAATCCACGAATATCGTTGATTCCGTAACGGAGCATGGCTACACGCTCTTGACCAAGACCAAAGGCAAAGCCAGAGTAAACAGTCGCATCGATACCACTCATTTCAAGGACACGTGGGTGAACCATGCCAGCCCCCATAATTTCGATCCAACCTGTTTTCTTACATACGTTACAGCCTTCTCCACCACACTTGAAGCAAGAAACATCCACCTCAACAGATGGCTCTGTGAATGGGAAGTAAGATGGACGCAGACGGATCTGACGCTCTTCACCAAACATTTTTTGCACAATCAACTGAAGGGTTCCTTGAAGGTCTGCCATAGAAATGTTCTTCCCAACAACCAAGCCTTCAATTTGGTGGAATTGGTGACTGTGGGTTGCATCGTCCGTATCACGACGGAACACACGCCCTGGTGAGATCATCTTCAAAGGCCCTTTAGAGAAATCATGGGCATCCATAGCACGCGCCTGAACTGGAGACGTGTGAGTACGAAGTAAGATTTCTTCTGTGATGTAGAAAGTATCCTGCATATCACGAGCTGGGTGGTCTTTGGGAAGGTTCATACGCTCAAAGTTATAGTAGTCTTGCTCCACTTCAAAACCATCCACGACTTGATACCCCATACCGATGAAAATATCTTCGATTTCTTCGCTGGTTTGTGTCAAAACATGACGGTGACCAGTCGCAACTGGGCGGCCTGGAAGCGTCACATCGATACTCTCGCTAGCCAGCTGAGCAGCGACTTTCTTTTCTTCCAAGAGCTTAGCTGTTTCTTCAAAGGCTGCTGTCAATACATCGCGAGCTTCATTGACGTGCTTCCCGATAATCGGACGCATCTCAGCAGAGACATCTTTCATCCCTTTGAGGATTTCAGTAAGCGAACCCTTTTTCCCAAGGACAGAGACACGCAATTCTTGCATCTCTTTTTCATTTTCAGCAGAAATCTGCTTCAAGCTAGCCAGCGTTTCTTCACGAAGCGCTTTTAATTGTTCTTCA
>CAUTXU010000102.1:0-3832 GCA_963542415.1 uncultured Streptococcus sp. | reverse complement strand
ATGTGATTATGCTAGCAGGAACCATTCTCCTCAAAAGTGGTTCAGAGATTCATCGTGTAGAAGATACCATGATTCGCATTGCGCATTCGCAGGGGATTGTGGATTGCAATGTTCTTGCCATGCCTGCCGCAATCTTTTTCTCGATTGAAAATACCAATATTTCGCGCATGAAGCGTGTGACCTCCTCTTCTTATAACATTGAAAAAGTCTGCGATGTCAACCAGATTTCTCGTCAGCTGGTTAGAGGGCAGATTGATTTAGAGACAGCCTTCAAGCAATTGACGGTCTTGCAAGCTCAACCGCTTCCCTATACCAAGGTGCAGGTGACTCTGGCTGCGACCTTTAGCGCTCCTTTCTTTTCAGTTATGTTTAGTGGAAATATTTACGACGCACTCGGGGCAGGAGTGGCTACTTTATTTGGTTTTGCCTTTTCCCTCTATGTGGAGAAGTTTATCCGAATTCCTTTTGTGACAGCCTTTGCTGGAGCCTTTGTCTTTGGAATGATAGCCCAGTTTTGGGCTCGCTATACAGGATTTCCTTCAACGGCAGATTTGATTATAGCTGGTGCGGTTATGCCTTTTGTACCAGGAATTGCCTTAACAAATGCGGTTCGGGATATCATGACCAACCACATAAACTCTGGTATGAGTAAGATGTTTGAATCCCTGCTCATTACCCTTGCTTTAGGGGCAGGAACTTCTGTCGCCTTGGTATTGATGAACTAATATGACACTAACGACCTTTTTATTACAAGCAGTAGCAAGCCTTCTTGCTATCATCACTTTTTTAATCGTACTCAATGTTCAACGGTCCATGCTCTTACCAGGAGGGATTTTGGGCATGACTGTCTGGCTAATCTATCTCTTGCTCAAGGATCCGACCAATGTCATTGTAGCCACCTTTATTGCGGCTATTATCGGTTCTTGTGTTAGCCAGATTTTAAGTATTCTTTACAAGACTCCTGCTGTAGTCTTTATCTTGGCAATCTTGGCACCCTTAGTTCCAGGCTATCTTTCTTATCGGACAACTGCCTTTTTTGTGACGGGGGATTATAGTCATGCTATTGCTAGTGCAACCTTGGTTGTCATGCTGGCTCTGGTAATTTCTATTGGCATGGCTAGTGGAACAGTGATTCTTAGACTTTATTCCTACTTACGAAAACAGCAAAATAATTAGAATAATAAGGGACTTGCTTTGGTGAATCAAGTCTTTTTTCTCTCTTTTACTGCTATTTGTGATAAAATAGTATAGAACGATTTTTTACATGAATGATAAAACAGAGGTAAATATGACAATCGGTATTGATAAGATTGGTTTTGCGACCAGTCAATATGTCTTGAAATTACAAGACTTAGCAGAAGCGAGGGGAATTGACCCTGAAAAATTAAGTAAAGGACTTTTACTCAAGGAATTGAGTATTGCGCCCCTAACTGAGGATATCGTGACCTTGGCGGCCAGTGCAAGTGACTCTATTTTAACTGAGCAAGAAAGACAAGAAATTGATATGGTCATTGTGGCTACCGAGTCAGGAATTGACCAGAGTAAGGCTGCGGCCGTCTTTGTTCATGGTTTGCTAGGCATCCAGCCTTTTGCTCGTAGTTTTGAGATCAAGGAAGCTTGCTACGGAGCGACAGCTGCCCTTCATTATGCCAAATTACATGTGGAAAATTCTCCAGAGTCCAAGGTCTTGGTCATCGCCAGCGATATTGCCAAATATGGTATTGAAACTCCGGGAGAACCAACTCAGGGAGCTGGAAGTGTGGCTATGTTGATTACACAAAATCCACGCATTATGGCCTTTAATAATGACAATGTGGCTCAGACTCGTGACATCATGGATTTCTGGCGTCCAAATTACTCAACAACCCCTTATGTAAATGGTGTCTATTCTACCCAACAATATTTGGATAGTTTGAAAACGACTTGGCTTGAATACCAAAAACGCTACCAGCTTACTTTGGATGATTTTGCAGCTGTTTGCTTCCACTTGCCTTATCCTAAATTAGCGCTAAAAGGCTTGAAAAAAATCATGGATAAGAGCCTGCCTCAAGAGAAAAAAGACCTCTTGCAAAAGCATTTTGACCAGTCTATTCTCTACAGTCAAAAGGTTGGGAATATCTATACAGGATCCCTCTTCCTTGGACTTTTATCTCTTTTGGAAAATACAGATAGCTTGAAGGCTGGGGATAAAATCGCCCTCTACAGTTATGGAAGTGGAGCTGTGGCTGAGTTCTTCAGTGGTGAATTAGTTGAAGGTTATGAAGCTTATCTAGATAAAGACCGCTTGAACAAGCTAAACCAACGAACTGCCTTATCTGTTGCAGACTATGAAAAGGTTTTCTTTGAAGAAGTTGACTTGGATGAAACAAACTCTGCCCAGTTTGCTGGCTATGAAAATCAAGATTTTGCCTTGGTTGAAATTCTCGACCACCAACGCCGTTATAGCAAGGTTGAAAAATAATGAAGATAAGTTGGAATGGATTTTCTAAAAAATCATACCAAGAGCGCCTCGAGCTGTTACAAGCTCAGGCGCTCCTTAGTCCTGAGAAACAAGCGAGTTTGGAGCAGGATGAACAGATTAGCGTGACTGTCGCAGACCAGCTGAGTGAGAATGTGGTGGGAACTTTTTCTCTACCTTATTCACTGGTTCCAGAGGTCCTCGTCAATGGTCAGGAATACACAGTTCCCTATGTGACGGAAGAACCCTCAGTGGTTGCTGCGGCCAGCTATGCCAGCAAAGTCATCAAGCGAGCAGGCGGTTTTACTGCACAAGTCCATGAGCGTCAGATGATTGGGCAGGTAGCTCTTTATCAAGTTGCTAATCCTGAACAAGCGAAAGAGAAGATTGCAAACAAAAAGACTGAACTCTTGGAACTTGCCAATCAAGCCTATCCTTCTATCGTCAAACGTGGAGGTGGGGCGCGTGATTTACATGTAGAACAGCTCAAAGGCGAAACAGACTTTCTTGTTGTCTATCTCCATGTCGATACCCAGGAAGCCATGGGTGCCAATATGCTCAACACCATGCTGGAGGCCTTGAAACCAGTCTTAGAAGAACTCAGTCAGGGCCAGAGTCTCATGGGAATCCTGTCCAACTACGCGACCGATTCTCTGGTGACTGCAAGCTGCCGCATCGCCTTTCGTTACTTGAGCCGTCAAAAGGATCAAGGACGAGAAATTGCGGAGAAGATAGCCTTGGCTAGCCAGTTTGCGCAGGCTGATCCTTACCGAGCAGCTACTCACAATAAAGGGATTTTTAATGGTATTGATGCTATTTTGATTGCCACTGGTAATGACTGGCGTGCTATTGAGGCGGGAGCCCATGCCTATGCCAGTCGAGACGGGCGCTACCAAGGTCTTAGTCAATGGACGCTGGACCTTGAAAGAGAAGAATTGGTTGGTCAAATGACTCTTCCTATGTCTGTAGCAACCAAGGGTGGCTCTATTGGTCTCAACCCTCGTGTAGCCCTCAGTCATGAATTACTGGGAAATCCTTCTGCTAAAGAATTAGCCCAGCTTATCGTGTCTATCGGACTTGCGCAAAACTTTGCAGCTCTCAAAGCCTTGGTGAGTACAGGGATTCAGCAAGGCCACATGAAATTGCAGGCTAAATCCTTGGCACTTCTCGCAGGTGCTAGTGAATCCGAGGTAGCTCCTCTAGTTGAGCGCATCATCGCAGACAAAACCTTTAATCTAGAGACAGCCCAGCGCTATCTCGAAAACTTAAGATCATAAAAAACTCAGACAGATCAGTCTGAGTTTTCTTGTGCTTAAATACTTTTTCCTGGCAATAATGTAACTGGTAAGAAGTAACCTGTTGTTGCGACTTCCT
>CAUTXU010000101.1:0-4069 GCA_963542415.1 uncultured Streptococcus sp. | reverse complement strand
CCGTGACCGACAATTAGAATACGCTCAGCTGGACTATCTTTTAATGATTTGATAAATTGGATGGTCCGTTGCGTTGTGCTATAGAGGGATTCGGCTCCAAACATTTGAGTGTCAAATTGAGCAAGATTAGATCGGAAAGCTTTGATTTGTTGCGGGTAAATAGCTTCCAAGGTTGCGATTTTCAAACCTTCCAACTTCCCCAGCTGCCATTCACGGAGATTAGGAACACTTTCTAAAGGACAGGGGGTCTGGAGTTGACTTTGGATAATCTCAGCAGATCTGACCGCTCGAGGTAAATCACTTGAATAAATCTGATTAAAAGGAACATCCTTGAGATACTGGCCTAGTTGTTTTAGGGTTTCAATGGATTCAGGAAGAAGGGGAGAATCTCCACTAGCACCTTGAAAGCGTCCTTCTTGGTTCCAGAGGGTACGTCCGTGGCGGATAAAGTAGAGTTTCATTCTTGGTTGCCCTCCAAGATATCTGCAAAGTCAGCTTTTACAAAGCTAGCCAAGTCTTGTGGAGTCACGATAATGCTGTGACCAACTTCGCCTGCAGAGACAATCATTTGATCCAAGTCTAGAGCGATTTTATCGATAAAAATGGGGTAATTGTGTTTCTGACGAATTCCGACAGGATTATTGGCTCCATGAATGTAACCAGTTGTTTTTTCCAAGTCCTTTTGTGGAATCATGCTCACTTTTTTATTGCCAGAAATTTTAGCTAGTTTCTTTTCAGACAAGTGTTGAGTGATAGGCACAATTCCGATAATCGGTCCTGTCTTGTCTCCCAAAAGAGCCAAGGTTTTGAAAATCTGATCTCGTTCATAACCTTGAGGAAGCTCTCCTTCCAGGGCATTGATTTGAATCCCCTGATGTGGGATAGCTGCTTTAGACAGGATTTGTTCCACCAATGTTTTTTTGATTTTAACTTTTTTTGCCATTATTTATACTTATCCTCCAATTGGCTCATCCAAATACCAAGCCAGATTCCCAGTGCAAAGAAGAAGGCGATGATGACATAACCGACAAGTGAAAGACCTGTGTATTGGATACTTTCAGCGTTTCCTGCATTTGGAATCAAGATCAAAAGAGTACTTGATAGGACGATACCGATGATGAAATGATAGACGCGTGAGTGGTAGTTGTTTAAGGCATAATCCATCAATTTTGAAAAAATGATGAGAGTTGCACCTGCTCCGATTCCAATCGGGAAGAAGGTTCCCAAGAGGTCAAAGGTTTTAAAACCAGTCAACATAGGAGCATAGAGGCCCAAAATCAAAAGTAGATTTGATGGACTGAGGCCAGGAACTAATACGCCAAGAGCCAGCAGTGCACCTGCTAGGACGAAATTAAGAAAGCTGGCGCTCAAGGTTCCAACGACAAAATTTAAGGCATAGAGTCCTAATCCAGAAATGATAAAGGTTGTCCAGAACCAAGCTAAATCAATCTTGTCTCGGTCAGATTCTCGAGTTGATTCTTTGAGGAGGCTAGGAACTGTACCAATGATGGCGCCCGCAAAGCTCCATAAGACAAAGACCTGATAATTTTCAAGCAGGTATTCAATCGGGTAGGAAAATAAGCCGATTCCCAGAAGCATACCAATGGCAACTGGAATAAAGTACAAAACATTTTCTTTAAAGTCTTTAAAGGGATGGGCCAGAAAGCCAATCATTCGTTCATAAATTCCTAAGATTGCTGCTAGAACCCCTCCAGAAATTCCCGGTAAGATAAATCCAAGAGCAATGACAATCCCTTTAATAACACGTGCTAACCATGAGAGCATATAGTTCCTCCAACTATTTCTATTTCAAAAAATCCTTACTATATTGTATCACAATCAAACACAAAAAGAAAAAGCAAATGCTAAACAAATGCTTTTAAGGTTTTAAAAAGAGTTTTCTAAAGGTTTCTTCTTTGTTTTTTAAGGAAGAGATGACGTTGATATCCAAATCGTGGTCAAAGCCAGCAATTTTTCCTTTAGAAGTGTACTGATGAATGTCGTAATCTAAATCAGTCTTAGGAGTTGCCTCGTAAAATCCTGAGTCAGAACCATAGGAAGGAATCCAAACAGAGGTAAACTTATCTGTATCAATACTGTGTTCTTCCATGAAGTAGACCCCAACGTAGATTCCGATGTTTTTAGCACCTAGGGATTCTAGCTTTGCCCGAAAGGCTTCAACCCCATCGTTCATATTGGACATGGTTTTGTCTTCCACATCTAGCCAATAGTAGCTAGGGCTGTATGGAGATGAAGTGTTATAAAAAACTTCAGCAGCCTTTTCCATTTCTTGGACACTTTTTCCAGCTACAAAGGCATAGACACCAACTGGGACATTTCGTTTTTGAAACTCGGTAATATGGGTTTTAAAGGCCTTATCTACCCCATTAACAAAGGAAGCATCGTTTTCTTTTGAAGATTGAGCGCCACTATGGACGCGAACGATAGCTCCAGAAATGTTTTGAGACAGAGTATCGTAATTAATTTCCTCAGGACGTTGCCAACCAGAAACATCAATTACTGGTTTATCTATATTATGTAGTGCTTGTGTCTCTACTTGGGCGATATTGGATTTTGTTTTTACGGGATGGTCCTCAAAACGAGGGCGATTCAGGATTAAAATGAAAATTATAATCCCAAAAAAACCAAATAAAATAAGCGGATTAATTTTCTTTCTCATATCTCATAATTTTACCTTAAAAATGAGAAAAAATCAAAAAAAATACTCAAAAAATGGGTTAAGAAAGGACTTTAGAGCATTTTTTCATTCAAGGGCGCGGAATGATTTGAAATATGGTATAATAAAAGGGAATTTCTAGAGAAAAGAGAAGATTATGTCAAATTATGCCATTATTTTAGCAGCGGGTAAAGGGACTCGCATGAAATCTGATTTGCCAAAAGTGTTGCACAAGGTTGCGGGTATTTCTATGCTGGAACATGTTTTCCGTAGTGTGGGAGCTATCCAACCTGAAAAGACAGTAACAGTTGTCGGACACAAGGCAGAATTGGTTGAGGAGGTCTTGGCTGGACAGACAGAATTTGTGACTCAATCTGAACAGTTAGGGACTGGACATGCAGTTATGATGACAGAACCTATCCTAGAAGGTTTGTCAGGTCACACCTTGGTCATTGCAGGAGATACTCCTTTAATCACAGGTGAAAGCTTGAAAAACTTGATTGATTTCCACATCAATCATAAAAATGTGGCCACTATCTTGACTGCTGAAACGGATAATCCTTTTGGCTATGGACGAATTGTTCGTAATGACAATGCTGAGGTTCTTCGCATTGTTGAGCAGAAGGATGCTACAGATTTTGAAAAGCAAATCAAGGAAATCAACACTGGA
The DNA here is from genome assembly GCA_963542415.1 of uncultured Streptococcus sp. Taxonomy (GTDB): domain Bacteria; phylum Bacillota; class Bacilli; order Lactobacillales; family Streptococcaceae; genus Streptococcus. Next base: position 722 of record CAUTXU010000101.1, on the reverse strand, counting down.
ACTTACGTCTTTGATAACGAGCGTTTGTTTGAGGCTTTGAAAAATATCAATACCAATAACGCTCAAGGCGAATACTATATTACAGATGTTATTGGTATTTTCCGTGAAGCTGGTGAAAAAGTTGGTGCTTATACTTTGAAAGATTTTGATGAAAGTCTTGGGGTAAATGACCGTGTGGCTCTTGCGACTGCTGAGTCGGTTATGCGTCGTCGCATCAATCACCAGCACATGGTCAACGGTGTTAGCTTTGTCAATCCAGAAGCAACTTATATCGATATTGATGTTGAGATTGCTCCTGAAGTTCAAATCGAAGCCAATGTTACCTTGAAAGGGCAAACGAAAATTGGTGCTGAGACTGTTTTGACAAATGGTACTTATGTAGTGGATAGCACTATTGGAGCAGGAGCTGTTATTACCAACTCTATGATTGAAGAAAGTAGTGTTGCAGACGGAGTGACAGTCGGACCTTATGCCCACATTCGTCCAGGTTCAAGTCTGGGTGCCCAAGTTCATATTGGTAACTTTGTTGAGGTGAAAGGTTCTTCTATCGGCGAGAATACTAAGGCTGGTCATTTGACTTATATCGGAAACTGTGAAGTGGGTAGCAAGGTTAATTTTGGTGCAGGAACCATTACAGTCAACTATGACGGCAAAAACAAATACAAGACAGTCATCGGTAACAATGTCTTTGTTGGTTCAAATTCAACCATTATTGCGCCAGT
>CAUTXU010000100.1:0-4095 GCA_963542415.1 uncultured Streptococcus sp. | reverse complement strand
AGGTATGGCAGCAGTGACTTATACGATTTTGGCACTTGCCCATGCTGGTGACCATCTAGTGGCTGCTTCGACTATTTACGGTGGGACTTTCAATCTCTTGAAGGAAACCCTTCCACGTTATGGTATCACAACAACCTTTGTGGATGTGGATAATTTGGAGGAAGTAGAGGCAGCTATCAATGACAATACCAAGCTTGTTTTGATTGAAACCTTGGGTAACCCTTTGATTAACATTCCTGACTTGGAAAAATTGGCTGAGATTGCGCATAAACACCAGATTCCACTCGTTTCGGATAATACCTTTGCCACACCATATTTGATTAACGTCTTTTCTCACGGTGTAGATATTGCCATTCACTCTGCGACTAAGTTTATCGGTGGACATGGTACAACTATTGGAGGAGTGATTGTTGACAGTGGTCGTTTTGACTGGGCGGCTTCAGGGAAATTCCCTCAATTTGTTGAGGAAGATCCAAGTTATCATAACTTGAGCTATACTCGTGATGTGGGTGCAGCAGCCTTTATTATCGCTGTTCGTGTTCAATTGCTTCGTGATACAGGTGCTGCCTTGTCACCATTTAATGCATTTCTCTTGCTCCAAGGGCTTGAAACTCTCTCTCTTCGTGTTGAACGTCATGTGCAAAATGCAGAGAAAATTGTTGATTTCCTTGTCAACCATCCTAAGGTAGAAAAAGTCAACTATCCAAAACTTGCTGATAGTCCTTATCATGCCTTGGCTGAGAAATATTTGCCAAAAGGTGTGGGTTCAATCTTTACCTTCCATGTCAAAGGTGGGGAGGCAGAAGCTCGCAAGGTAATTGATCATTTGGAAATCTTCTCTGATCTTGCAAACGTAGCAGATGCTAAATCGCTAGTTGTCCATCCAGCAACAACCACTCACGGTCAATTGTCAGAAAAAGACCTAGAAGCAGCAGGTGTCACACCAAACCAAATCCGCTTGTCTATTGGACTTGAAAATGTAGAGGATTTGATTGAAGACTTGCGCTTGGCCTTGGAAAAAATTTAAAGTAAAAGATATAAACAGTGGGTTTCGACTCGCTGTTTTTGATTTTCCCTTAGGCATGATATAATGGTTACAGAAGTCTAGAAAGAGGAACGATATGAACGAAATCAAATGTCCCAACTGTGGGGAAGTCTTTACAGTAAATGAAAGTCAGTATGCCGAACTTCTGTCTCAAGTGAGAACAGCAGAGTTTGATAAGGAACTACATGATCGGATGAAGCAGGAACTGGCTTTGGTTGAGCAAAAGGCCATAAATGAGCAACAGACTAAACTAGCTCAAAAAGACCAAGAAATTGCGCAATTGCAGAGCCAAATCCAAAACTTTAATACAGAAAAAGAATTGGTCAAGAAAGAGGTTGAACAGATAAGTAATCAGGCTTTATTAGCAAAGGACAAGGAAGTGCAGGCCTTGGAAAACCAATTGGCCACCTTGCGTTTGGAGCATGAAAATCAACTACAGAAGACCCTCTCTGACCTTGAAAAAGAACGAGATCAGGTCAAAAATCAGCTTCTTTTGCAGGAAAAGGAAAATGAGCTTTCACTTGCTTCAGTTAAGCAAAACTATGAAGCCCAGCTTAAAGCAGCCAGTGAACAAGTAGAATTTTACAAGAATTTCAAGGCTCAACAATCTACAAAAGCAATAGGGGAAAGTCTGGAACAGTATGCAGAGAGTGAGTTTAACAAGGTCCGTAGTTTTGCCTTTCCAAATGCCTACTTTGAGAAGGATAACAAGGTTTCTGCGCGTGGGTCTAAGGGGGACTTTATTTTCCGTGAATGTGATGAAAATGGAGTGGAAATCATTTCCATCATGTTTGAGATGAAGAATGAAGCGGACGGCACAGAGAAGAAGCACAAGAATGCAGACTTCTACAAGGAATTGAACAAGGATCGTCGTGAAAAGAATTGCGAATATGCTGTTTTGGTGACCATGCTTGAGGCAGATAACGACTACTTTAACACAGGGATTGTTGACGTCAGCCACCAGTATGAAAAGATGTATGTGGTTCGTCCTCAGTTCTTTATCCAGTTGATTGGTCTCTTGAGAAATGCGGCTCTTAATTCTCTAAAATATAAACAGGAGTTGGCACTTGTCCGTGAACAAAATATTGATATCACTCATTTTGAAGAAGATTTGGATGCTTTTAAGCTAGCCTTTGCTAAGAATTACAACTCAGCTTCAACCAACTTTGGAAAAGCTATTGATGAAATCGACAAGGCCATAAAACGGATGGAAGAGGTCAAGAAATTCCTGACAACATCTGAAAACCAACTTCGCCTGGCTAACAATAAGTTGGAAGATGTTTCGGTTAAAAAATTGACCCGAAAAAATCCAACCATGAAAGCGAAATTTGAAGCATTGAAGGGAGAGTGAAAAAGCAACACATGAACGGTATTATTAACTTAAAAAAAGAAGCGGGGATGACCTCGCATGATGCGGTTTTTAAGCTGCGTAAGATTTTGGGAACAAAGAAAATTGGACATGGTGGGACCTTGGATCCGGATGTAGTGGGTGTTTTGCCCATTGCGGTTGGCAAGGCGACCCGCATGGTCGAGTTTATGCAGGACGAGGGCAAGGTCTATGAGGGGGAAATCACCCTTGGATATTCAACGACGACCGAGGATGCTAGTGGAGAAGTGGTCGCAGAGACTCCTGTTTTGTCGCCCTTGGATGAAAAGCTTGTCGATGAAGCCATTGCTAGCTTGACTGGGCCTATTATCCAAATTCCGCCTATGTACTCGGCTGTCAAGGTTAATGGTCGCAAGCTCTATGAGTATGCGCGTACTGGTCAGGAAGTGGAGCGTCCAGAACGTCAGGTGACCATTTATCAATTTGAACGAACCAGTCCGATTTCTTATGATAGCGAACTTGCACGCTTTACTTTTCGTGTGAAATGTAGCAAGGGGACTTATATCCGTACCTTGTCAGTTGATTTGGGAGAAAAACTTGGCTATGCTGCCCATATGTCACATTTAACACGGACTAGTGCAGCTGGTTTACAACTGGAGGATGCTCTGACCTTGGAAGAAATTGCTGAAAGAGTAGAGGTAGGGCAACTAGACTTTCTCCATCCTCTTGAGATTGGGACGGGTGACCTTGTCAAAGTTTTCCTAAGTCCAGAAGAGGCTACAGAAGTTCGCTTTGGTCGTTTTATTGAGCTAGACCAAACGGACAAAGAACTGGCTGCCTTTGAAGGCGATAAATTGTTAGCAATTTTAGAAAAACGGGATAATCTCTATAAGCCAAGGAAGGTTTTTAGCTAGTCTAACTGAGGTGTAGGGAGTATTGTTTCCCCTAGACTATCCAAATCAGACTATAAATTTTGCAAAAAATGTGATAGAATAGACGACGGATAAAAAAACGGAGGATAGCATGCAAAATAGACCAATCATTATCGGAGTGACAGGTGGTTCTGGTGGTGGTAAGACCAGTGTTTCAAGAGCCATTTTATCGCATTTCCCTGATGAAAAGATTTCCATGATTGAGCATGATTCATACTACAAGGATCAGTCTCATTTGACCTTTGAAGAGCGTGTCAAAACCAACTACGACCATCCTTTTGCCTTTGATACAGACTTGATGATCGAGCAGATTAAGGAATTGTTGGCAGGGCGTCCGGTGGACATTCCGACTTATGACTATACAGAGCATACACGGAGTAGCAAGACCTATCGTCAGGAGCCTCAAGATGTCTTTATCGTTGAGGGCATTTTGGTCTTGGAGGACAAGCGCCTGCGCGATTTGATGGATATCAAGATTTTTGTGGATACGGATGATGATGTGCGCATTATTCGTCGTATCAAGCGTGATATGGAAGAGCGTGGCCGTAGCCTTGATAGCGTTATTGACCAGTACTTAGGTGTGGTTAAACCAATGTATCACCAGTTTATTGAGCCAACCAAGCGGTATGCTGATATTGTCATTCCTGAAGGGGTTAGCAATACAGTTGCTATTGATCTTTTGACGACCAAGATTGCAAAGATTTTGGAAGAAGCTAGAAATAGTAAATAAACAGATGTGGAGGCCTTGCCTCCTTTTTCTATTTTTCCTTCATAATGGTACATAAATGGAG
>CAUTXU010000099.1:0-4122 GCA_963542415.1 uncultured Streptococcus sp. | reverse complement strand
GCTCATGACAAGCCAAACGATTTTCTTTTTGAATCGGTTCTTGCCAGAAAAATCCCAGAAAAATCCCAAGTATCACAGCTACAAGAATGGAACCAAGAGCTCGTAACAGGGCGACATGGAAGGAGTTGCCAAAGGCAGAATAGGTCGCAAAGAGAACAATGGGATTGATAACAGGTGCTGTTACGAGAAAGGGAACAGCCGTGTAACTGGGAACTTTTTTTTCCAGAAAACGATTGATAATGGGGACGATTCCACATTCACAAGAGGGAAAAAGCATACCGACAAAAGTGCCAAAAAAGATTCTCCCCCAACGGTTTCGAGGGAGAAAATGATAAACTTTATCAGGTGTGATATAAACCTCAATCAGCCCTGAGACAATACTTCCGATCAGCACGAAAGGGAGGGCTTCAATGATAATGGAGAGAAAAATGGCTCCAGTCTGAAGCACACTAGATGGGAGTTGTTGGAAAGCAGTCATCTAGTTTTTCTTTTCTGCTTTGGCTTTTTTCTCTTTGTCATCAGGGAAAGTGACTTGTTTCAAATCAGGGAGTTTAGCAAACTCTTCAAACATCTTGTCCAAGTCGTCTCGTTTTGTAAATTTTACAGCCATAGGTGTACCTCGATTCTAAATTCTACCTCTATTATACTATTATTTTGAGGAAAAGGGAAAAGTTAAAATTGAGTATCTAACGAATAATAGAGCTTTATAAATCCTGATTAAGTCTGGTAGATTGAGAAAGTTTGACAAAATAAGTATATAGTGCTAGAATAACATTAACGAAAGACATTTGAGGGCAGAAAGGTTCCTGCCGCACCTTGAAAAAGGTATCTGAGATGCTGGGTACACCGACCAGCCAAGTGTCCGTTATTTCAAAGGAGGGGCTTAAATGCTCCTTTTTTGTTTAAAAATTTCAAAAAAGATTATCCCCACCGCAGGCTCAGGCTTGCGATTTTTTATTTGCTCTGAAAATTGATTCGTTAACTTCAACAATAGCTTTATAAAGCGTTTTGTAAAAAATAAAAACAGTGAAATTATTCATAGATTCTTTTGTAATCTAGTAGAATTTTAAATTGAAACTTTCTCAATGAATAGAATATTGAAATGAAGCAAATTTATTCACCAACTTATGTTTTAAAATTGTAAGAGATAATTTGAATAAGATTGGCTTGTGGTATAATAGATTCATGGATAAAAAATATGAAAAAATCTCCCAAAATTTGGGAGTGACGTTAAAGCAAATTGATACCGTTCTAAGTTTGACTGCTGAAGGGGCGACTATTCCCTTCATCGCGCGTTATCGCAAGGACATGACTGGTAGTTTGGATGAGGTGGCAATTAAGGCCATTATCGACTTGGATAAAAGTCTGACAAATCTCAACGACCGTAAGGAAGCTGTTTTAGCTAAGATTCAAGAACAAGGCAAGTTGACCAAGGAGTTGGAAGAAGCTATCTTAGCAGCCGAAAAATTAGCAGATGTAGAAGAACTCTACCTTCCTTACAAGGAAAAACGTCGAACCAAGGCAACCATTGCCCGTGAAGCCGGACTCTTCCCACTTGCTCGCTTGATTTTGCAGAATGTAGCTGACTTAGAAAACGAAGCTGAAAAGTTTGTCTGTGAAGGATTTACGACTGGCAAGGAAGCCTTGGCCGGTGCAGTTGACATTTTGGTAGAAGCCTTATCGGAAGATGTGGCCTTGCGTTCCATGACTTATCAGGAGGTGCTGAGACACTCTAAACTCACTTCTCAAGTCAAGGATGAAAGTCTTGATGAAAAGCAGGTTTTTCAGATTTATTATGATTTTTCAGAGACGGTTGGAAATATGCAGGGTTATCGTACCTTGGCCCTCAATCGTGGGGAGAAGCTAGGTGTCTTGAAGGTCGGTTTTGAACATGCGACGGACCGTATTCTTGCCTTCTTTGCTGCTCGTTTCAAGGTGAATAATACCTATATTGATGAAGTTGTTCAACAGTCAGTTAAGAAAAAAGTCTTGCCTGCTATCGAGCGCCGTATTCGGACAGAACTGACGGAGAAGGCAGAGGAAGGAGCTATCCAACTCTTTTCGGACAACCTACGCAATCTCCTCTTGGTTGCTCCACTGAAAGGGCGCGTGGTTCTTGGATTTGACCCTGCCTTTCGTACAGGTGCCAAGCTAGCTGTCGTTGATGCAACAGGAAAAATGCTGACAACTCAGGTCATTTATCCTGTCAAACCAGCATCAGCTCGTCAAATCGAAGAAGCTAAGAAATATCTGGCAGACTTGATTGGTCAGTACGGCGTGGAAATCATTGCTATCGGAAATGGAACGGCCAGTCGTGAAAGTGAAGCTTTTGTAGCGGAAGTTCTGAAAGATTTCCCTGAAGTCAGCTATGTTATCGTTAATGAAAGTGGTGCTTCGGTCTATTCTGCCAGCGAACTTGCTCGTCAGGAGTTTCCAGACTTGACCGTTGAAAAACGCTCTGCTATTTCTATCGCCCGTCGCTTGCAAGATCCCCTTGCGGAATTGGTCAAAATCGATCCTAAGTCAATCGGTGTCGGTCAATATCAACACGATGTCAGTCAGAAGAAACTATCTGAGAGTCTGGACTTTGTTGTCGATACAGTGGTAAACCAAGTCGGTGTCAATGTCAATACAGCCAGTCCTGCTCTTCTTTCACACGTAGCTGGACTCAATAAAACCATTTCTGAAAATATTGTCAAATACCGTGAGGAAGAAGGAAAAATCACTTCACGCGCCCAAATCAAGAAGGTTCCGCGTCTGGGGGCCAAGGCTTTTGAACAGGCAGCTGGTTTCCTCCGTATCCCTGAAAGTAGCAATATCCTTGATAATACAGGAGTTCACCCAGAAAATTACAGTGCTGTTAAGGAGCTCTTCAAACGTTTAGATATTAAAGACTTAAACGAACAAGCCCAAGGCAAACTCAAGTCGCTTTCAGTCAAGGAAATGGCGCAAGAGCTAGACATTGGTCCCGAAACTCTTAAAGATATCATTGCAGATCTTCTAAAACCAGGTCGAGATTTCCGTGATTCCTTTGATGCACCTGTACTTCGCCAAGATGTCCTAGATATCAAAGACTTAGTGGTTGGTCAGAAGCTGGAAGGCGTGGTGCGTAATGTCGTTGACTTCGGTGCCTTCGTTGATATCGGGATTCACGAGGATGGTTTGATTCATATTTCTCATATGAGTCGTAAATTTATCAAACATCCCAGCCAAGTGGTATCCGTTGGTGATTTGGTGACAGTCTGGGTTAAGAAAATTGATACTGAACGTGAAAAAGTCAATCTGTCGCTCCTAGCTCCAAATGAAACTGACTGATTACGTCAAGCAGGTTTCACTAGAAGACTTCGGCAGACCTTTTATCCATCAAGCTCAGTGGAATAGGCGTCTACGTTCGACAGGTGGGCGATTTTTCCCCAAAGATGGGCATTTGGATTTTAATCCCAAGGTTTATAAGGAACTGGGTCTGGATGTTTTTAGGAAAATTGTCCGACATGAACTCTGTCATTATCACCTCTATTTTCAAGGGAAGGGCTATCAACACAAGGATAGGGATTTTAAGGAACTTTTGAAAGCAGTTGATGGATTACGCTTTGTTCCAACCTTGCCAAATAGCAACTCTAAACCACTCAAGCTCTATCGTTGCCAATCCTGCCAGCAAAGTTATCATCGCAAACGAAGGATTGATATCAAACGCTATCGCTGTGGACTTTGTCGAGGTAAATTGATACTAGTAAATCAGCCTGAGGACTGATGAAAGCCGAGCCTACCCGTGATATACTATGTCTAACCTAGCAGAAAGAGGAAATATCATGAACAGTAAATTTTATAAAATGAGACGAAATCGCATGATTTCAGGAGTTCTGGCAGGTCTGTCAGACAAGTGGAACTTTGATGTTACCCTTGTTCGTTTTCTGTTTGCCATTTTTACAGTCGCAAACTTTGGACTTGGCGTGATTATCTATATCATCCTAGCTTCTATCATGCCTACCAAGGAAGAAATCGAAGCAGAAATGTACGGAACAGGCCCACGAAAACGCAAAGAAGCCCAAGCCATTGACGATAATGAAGGATGGTTTTGGTGAGGTAGAAACAGTTATTTTACTGTTAGTCTATGAATTCGAC
>CAUTXU010000098.1:0-4189 GCA_963542415.1 uncultured Streptococcus sp. | reverse complement strand
AGGGCAAGGACTACCACTGAACCCGCTACATATTTTTTATTGATTTTCATTCTTTCCTCTTTTCTTAACTCTATTTGATTCACTATAAAATAATAAACCAGTTAATTAACTAGTTAATAGTTTACTCTTTTTAGTATTGCTTGTCAAGAATTTTTCGTATATACATAATAAAAATGAAAGCCTCTTTATCGAGACTTTCATTTTTCATTAGTTTATTTTTTCCTTACTTACAGATGGAGGATTATTTTCTTTTTAACAACGCAAGTAATTTTTCTGCTTCTGCCATGATACCATTATTGTCCATGGTTTGGAGGCTCAAATTATTTCGTAAACCAGTTAGAGTTTCTGTCGCATTGGCTTTTAAACTAGCATCCGTTACTTTAGCAAGTAAAGCTTCTGCTTCTTTAAGTTTTGCTTCTACTTTTTCAGTCTCTACTTGAGGGACTTCTGGTTCAGCAGGTGTTTCCTCTACTGGCTCTTCATCCGCTTTGAAGTTCTTATTTGGATCGTCACTGTGGTCTTTCTTACCTAAGACATGCTCGCTGGCATTGCCCCATCCATCATTAGAATGTGGACGTTCGTCAGGATGTTCAACATAGTACTTAATCGTAGCAAATAAGTCTTCCAGAGTATAACCATTTGGAGCCTTGTATGAGTGGTCGTCAAACCAAGCAAATTTAATGTTATGGTAATGATCCTTATGAGGAATAATCAAATTACCATTTTTAACCTCAACTGTATGCTCGACCATGTATGGAAGTCGAACGAGTGGAATTCGTTTTTCCCCTTTCACACGATTGTAAATGGCCGCCGCACTATCTCCAGTTGGATTTGCTTGAGCATCTGCATCTGGAGATGGAGGTAGGATACCTTTTTCTTTAGTATAGGCCTGAGCTGCGGCTTTTTCCTTATCAGAAAGACTATCTTTTCCAATCCAGTGACTATGGCCCATATGAGGTGTTACATAAGCATCCCCCTCATCACTGATAATATCATGTTCGTCAAAAATATAGCCGTCTGAGGTTGTATACTTATCAGCTAATTGAGCAATACGGACTTCGTCTTCGGTATATTCAATTTGAGAATTTGGTTTGCCAAGACGTTCTGGATGGGTAATTGGTGCTAGGAATGCCAATAAATCATCTACCAATTTTCCTTTATTAGAAGATTCATCATTCAAGCGTTCTGCTAATTTGTCTAAGGCTTGGAAATCAGAAGTACGACCCTTATTTTCAGACAAGGCTTTATGAGCCTCGGCCAATAAATTATATGCTTTATCATAAAATTCTTGGTCACGAGGAGCGACATTTTCTTTCTTCGCAACTAGAGCGTGTGTCTCTTGAGTTTTCTTAGACAAGAGATTTTCAATAGCATCAATCTTATCCTTGGCCAAATCTTTAGCTAGAACATAACGACTGACTCCCTTATCCTCGAAAATATAACCGTCGCCAACTTTTCTAACAACCTGGTTGACATCAAGTTCAGTCGGTTTATTTTCCACTGGTGCTAGAGGTTTGGTAGTAGGGGCTGGCTTCAAAGGAGTAACACTTGGCAAGACACTGCCATTTTGTCCCTTAACAGCTATCATACGAGCCAATTTTTCTTCCAGCGGTGACATTTGTGAATAAGGAATAAAGTGATAATGGTCTCCGTGGGGCACTGCGACACCATTTGCAGTACGTTTGATGATTTGTGCTGGATCAAATACTAGGCCATCCGATTCCACATGACGTTCTGACAAAGGTTTGGCATACAATTCACGTAAGAGTGTAGGAATGTCTTCCCCTTGATTTTGATGATAAGTTGGAGTAACAGTCAGATTTGGTGTCTCTGTCAAACTTGGTTGAGCTGGATTAACATTATCACTACTTGGTTTACTTGAACTTGTAGAAGAATGTGAACCCTGTTTACCATTCCAATAAGCTTGGGCTGCAGCTAATTCTCCTGCTGACAAATCACTCTTAGGAATATAGTGGAAATGATTGCCGTGCGGTACAACAAAAGCGTCACCTGTATCTTCAATCACATCTGTCGGACTAAAGACATACCCATCATCCGTTGTATAGGCTCCTCCAGTTCCTCGATTTGGTGCCTGCGTATTGAGATTAAAGTTTGGTTTAATGGTTGAACTTGTTTTATCTGTACTGCTTGGTTTCGTATTGTCAGAATGACTTTGAACTGGCTGACCTCCAATTGGTAGATTTCGAGCCAATTTTTCTTCCAAAGCAGACATTTGCGAATAAGGAATGAAATGGAAATGATCTCCGTGAGGCACTGCCACACCATTGGCTGTACGTTTTGTAATCTGTGCTGGGTCAAATACCAAGCCATCAGACTCCACATGACGTTGGCTAAGTGGCAAAGCGTACAATTCTTGAAGGAGACTATCCAAGTCCTCATTTTGACTCTCAGGAGTTGTTGCAGAATCTTGAGGAGTCTCAGCTTGACTCGTTCTCACACCAGATCTTGTTTCACCTCTGCTCGACCGGTATTCAACGGTACTTAATTGACCACCTTTTCCAGATAAGAAGGCTTGGGCTGCAGCTAATTCACTAGCAGACAAGTCACTCTTAGGAATATAGTGGAAGTGATTGCCATGAGGAACGATATAAGCGTCACCTGTATCTTCTATGATATCAGATGCATTAAATATATACCCGTCATCCGTTGTATAGCGTCCTTGGGCTCTAGCTGCAGCAACAGCATTATCTGTACTTGTATTATGATTATGGCTATGTTCCTGCTTCTGACGTTTAATCTCTTCTTTTGTCCGAATATTGTCCGCATGAGCCGCATCCTTGAGGTAAACATAGTATTTCCCGTCAACCTTAATGACATAACCACCCTTGATTTCATTGACAATGTCTGAATCCTTCAACTGATAATTTGGATCTTTCATCAGCAGTTCTTCACTGATGATAGCATCATAAGGAACCTTGCCATTATAGTAATGATAATGGTCTCCATGAGAGGTCACATAACCTTGGTCAGTGATCTTGATAACGATTTGTTCGGCGTTGATTCCCTCTCTCTTACTAATTTCATCTGGTGTCAAATTTTCTGCCTTTTGGCCAGCCTGATCACCATCTATATAAGCAACTCGATTAGAATCTTTCTTAACTTGACCTGCTTGGTAGCGACCAAGTTCGTAGGAACAAATACTTAGGGCAAGGACTACCACTGAACCCGCTACATATTTTTTATTGATTTTCATTCTTTTCTCACTTTAATTCTTCTGCTAGAACACTCATATTTTCTTCAAGATTTTCTAAATAAGTCTTGTCATTTTGTGGGTCTGCCTCTAAAGGATTCAGAGTTTTAAGCCCCACACCTGTTGATTTGACAAGAGTTTCAGCTACTTTTGAAGAAGCGTTACTTTCTGTAAAAATCGTCTTAACCTTATAGGTTTTAACAAATTCCTGAATTTCTGTAAGTTGTCGTGGACTTGGTTCTTGTTCTGGAGAGATACCTGCAATACCAAGTTGATTGAGTCCAAATCGCTTAGCTAGATAAGAAAAGGCTGTATGTTGTGTTACAAAAGTTTTCTGACTCGCTTTTTCAAATTTAGGCTGGAATTTCTTAGTCAATTCCTGAGCTTTTTTGATAAAGGCTTGCGCATTTTTCTGATAAGTTTCTTTGTGCTCACTATCCACCTCTGAAAGTTTATCAGCGATAATTTGGGCTTCTTCGCCAGCTTTTTCAGGATCTAGCCAAGTATGAGGGTCATAGAGCGTTTTTTCATCAACTCCATTACCTGCTTCCACATCTTCTAGCCCTGGAACGCGGTCTAATGTCATTCCTTCAGAAGCCTCTAAAACCTTAACTTTGGATTTTTTAAGATTGGGATCCAGACTTCCTGCCCAAGATTCGAGCGTATGAGAATGATAAACAAAGACGTCTGCATCATAGATGGCCGCGATGTCATTTGCTGAAGGTTCAAAAGAGTGAATACCGCTACTTGACTGAATCATCCGAACATCATTCAAATCTCCAGATACTTCCTTGACCATAGCGTAGATAGGATAGAAACTTGTGACAATCTTCATCCCTTTTCCTGTTTGGCTTTCCTTTTGACCACAAGCACCTAAACACAAAAGAAAAATACTTAACAATACTAAAAATAAACTTTGTTTCTTCATGGATAACCCCTTAACTATTTAATTAACTGGTAAACATTCTACTCCTAAAA
>CAUTXU010000097.1:0-4245 GCA_963542415.1 uncultured Streptococcus sp. | reverse complement strand
GGAATGGTGTTACATATGGTAAATTCTTGAGTGCTATTATCAACTTCCTTGTTGTCGGTACTGTTCTCTTCTTTGTAATTAAAGCAATGGAAAAAGCTCAAAGCCTTACTAAGAAAGAAGAACCTGTTGAGGAAGTTCCAGCTGGTCCAACTGAGTTGGAAGTACTTCAAGAAATCAAAGCTCTTCTTGAGAAAAAATAATCGATTAAAAGGATCTAGCGCAAAGCTAAATCCTTTTTTCTTTACTCTTTGGGTAACTTGCCTGCTTTTTCAAGCATTTTTTTGATAAGATAAGGCATCTTAACATTCTCCCGCCCTTTTTTCTCAATCAGTTTTTTCACAAATTCAGGCATTTGTAAATCTTGAGATTCGGCCAAAATATTTTTAGTCTCATCTGAAGGAACTAATTCATCAAAGGTTTCTTCTTCTGGGAGAAATTCCTTAAACTCCTGATGTTCATTAGCTCTGACTGTATTGACCAAGGCATCAATCAAGCGAGAATCCGTATTTGGCATTGGTGGACGATGGTAGTTGACACCCAATTCCCGACATAAGTCATAACATTCTACATCATTATCAAACAAGACTTCAATGTGCTCACTGATAAAACTAATAGGTACAAAAATATAATGCTCTGGATGTTCTGTCTGTTCTCTGAGGTATTCTAATACATCTGGCTTAATCCATGGAATCCCGATATCACTTTCACTTTGCCAAGTGTTAGTATATTGCTCAGAACTCAAACCTAGTTTTTCAGCGACTAACTTGCTATTTTCAAAAATTTGATCGATATAAGGATCGCCAAAATCCAAGGCAAAAATGGGCACACTGTGGGCTGAAAAGATGACTTTAAAGCTATCCTGTTTTACTTTTTCTTTTAAAATATTAGCAATTTCATCTGCCCAATAGTTTAAGAGTGCCTCTTCTTGATACCAGTCCTTAATGACCAAAAATTGAATTTGTTTGCTTTCTAAAAATTTCTCGTATCCCATGACAGAGTAAAAAGAATAATGAGGCTCCAAAATCAAGCAAATACACTGCTCAATTCCGTCTGCTTCCATCTGACCAATCACATCTGGAATAAAGGGACTGGAAAACTTATTAGCAAAGTAGACACTGTATTCATTTCCCAATCTAGCTTCTACCAAGGCAACCTCTTCACGAGTAATTTTTTGCAGAGGGGTCCCTCCAATTAGCACATAATTGTCATAGAGGGTTTGAATCTCGTGATCTTGAGGTCTCACTCCACGACGAATATTTGTGAAAAAATCAGCCACACCTTCAAAGGTAATCTCTTCTGGCGAACCGAATGTCATCATTAAAATTGCTTTTTTCATAACTACTTCCTTGTGATGTTTTTATCAATTTTATTTTATCATTAATTCATCGATAAGTAAACGCTAACATAGCAGATTGCCCTAACTTCTGTCTTTTGTTTTTCTCTTCTTTCTATGATACAATGGAAAAAATGAATTCAAAAGGAGTTTTTTATGACTTATCCCAATCTCTTGGACCGCTTCTTAACCTACGTTAAGGTCAACACGCGCTCTGATGAACACTCTACTACTACTCCAAGTACGCAGAGTCAGGTTGACTTCGCAACCAATGTTCTTATCCCTGAAATGAAACGTGTTGGATTACAAAATGTTTATTATCTACCAAATGGTTTTGCGATTGGGACCTTGCCAGCTAATGATACGTCTTTAACACGTAAAATTGGCTTCATCTCTCACATGGATACTGCTGATTTTAATGCCGAAGGAATTAATCCACAGGTGATTGAAAACTACGATGGTGGTGTGATTGAACTTGGAAATTCTGGTTTCAAACTGGATCCAGCTGATTTTAAGAGTCTGGAGAAATATCCAGGCCAAACGCTCATTACAACTGATGGAACAACCTTGCTAGGTGCTGATGACAAGTCAGGAATTGCTGAAATTATGACTGCTATTGAATATCTGACTGCCCATCCTGAAATCAAACACTGTGAGATTCGTGTTGGTTTTGGTCCAGATGAGGAAATCGGTGTTGGTGCTAATAAATTTGATGCAGAAGATTTTGATGTTGATTTTGCCTACACTGTTGATGGAGGACCACTAGGTGAACTTCAATACGAGACCTTCTCAGCAGCTGGTGCTGAATTGCATTTCCAAGGACGTAATGTCCACCCTGGTACTGCCAAAGGGCAAATGGTCAACGCCCTACAGCTAGCAATTGATTTTCATAATCAACTTCCAGAGAATGACCGACCTGAGTTAACGGATGGCTACCAAGGTTTCTATCATCTTATGGATGTGACAGGTAGTGTTGAGGAGGCGAGTGCTAGCTACATCATTCGTGATTTTGAAAAGGATGCCTTTGAAGCTCGTAAGAAAGCTATGCAAGCAATCACTGATAAGATGAATCAAGAACTTGGTAGCGACCGTGTCACACTAAACTTGACTGACCAGTACTACAATATGAAAGAAGTCATTGAAAAAGACATGACTCCAATTACCATTGCTAAGGCCGTTATGGAGGACTTAGGGATCAAGCCTATTATTGAACCAATCCGTGGTGGAACAGACGGCTCTAAAATTTCTTTCATGGGAATCCCAACTCCTAATATCTTTGCAGGCGGAGAGAACATGCATGGACGTTTTGAGTATGTCAGCCTTCAGACTATGGAACGTGCAGTTGATACCATCATTGGTATCGTAGCTTATAAAGACTAAAAAGACGAGGTAGCTCAGCTACTTCGCCTTTCTTTTTATTGAGCTGGTTTTTCTTGATTTCCAGTACTTGTTACAGATTCAGTTGTTTTCTTTTCTGAAGTTGATTCAGCAGGTTTAGAATCTCTTGTGTTGCTTGGTTTGCTTTCGTCGCTTGCAGTATCACTGTTAGATTCAGATGCTACTGGTGCTTCGGTTGCTGTACTTGCAATTGGTTGATTCTCTGCACTTGTGCTATCAGCATTCGATTCAGCTTTTGTTGCTGGAGTTGCTTCTTCACTTGCTCTTGATTTAGACTTGATTTCTTGAGTCAAGGCTACTATTGTTTTCGCTAATTCAAGTAAAGCTTCTTTATCATTATTTTTCACATCATCATCAAGCTGATCGAATAGTTTATCAACTTTATCAAATTCTTCATTTGAACCATTGTTATCTTCTAAATACTTATGTAATGAGTTGATATATCCATAGAGTTGTTTATGTAGATTAATTATTTGTGGATCTTGTTGCGCAGTCTCTTTCTCTTTTTGCAGAGTAGCTACAATACGTTTCAAGAGATCGTTAACTTGGACATTGATTTCATCCAAATCTGCATCAGCTTTATTTGTAGCAGCTTTGAGATTTTCTACTTCTTCTGCCAAGGATTGTCTAATTCCCACTTCTTTCACTTGAGCTAAGAATTGCTCTGCTTTGATTAAGATAGTTTCAACTTCCTCTTTGCTAACATGATTGACATGTTCTTCTTTCTTAAGATCAGGATAGAGTTCTTTCAGGAATTCATAAATTGCTTGTTTAGCAGATTGACTATCAACTGTTTCTTTATCTAAAACTGTTTCATTTACTTTTGCAGTAGCTGGCTGATTTTTCAAAGCCTCTTCTACTTCTTGTTTTGTTTGGTAAATGCTTGGGAACAGTTTATTCAAGTCCACAGCCTTACGGAAAGATTGTGATTGATATAAAGTCAAAGTCAAATTAGCAACTTTATTACGAAGCTCATCACTTAAACGACTATCATTTACATGCTCATAGAAGTACTTGATGTATTCCACTGTTGTATCACCAGTACGATCATTAAAGTCTTGAAGAGCTTGAAGTTGTGATTCAACCGCTGCTAAACCAGCTTCATCTTTAGCCAACTTAGCTTCTTGGAGTCGAACTAGAAGGTCTTTTTTCGGAAGTCCATAAGAGTCAGTATCTAGTGTATTGATTTTATCAATCAAGGCCTGATATTTCTTATCTAAAGCACTTGTTTCGACTGGCTTGACACTTTCATCAATATGGATATATTGCTTATCAAAGAGGTCAAGTCTTGCAAGATAACCCGCAGTAGAGTTGGTTGCAAGTTTCTTCATACTCTCAGTAAATTGACCCAAAGCCAACTCAATCTGTCTTTGTTTAATAGGTTGATCTTGATAAATCGTTCTACTTTCAGCTAGAAGTTGATCTACTTTTGCCAAGACTGCCTTCTCATCAAAATCTCCAGGTTGATAGTTGGATTGGAGAGCTGGAATCTTGTTTTTCAAAGCTACTTCATA
>CAUTXU010000096.1:0-4457 GCA_963542415.1 uncultured Streptococcus sp. | reverse complement strand
GATATGGCAATCGCTGCAGAGCACTTGCTCAAAACTCGTAAGACTTTGGAGCAAATTCTTGCAGATAACTCTGGTAAATCAGTCGAGCAAATTCATGCAGATGCGGAACGTGATTACTGGATGAGTGCCCAAGAAACACTTGAATATGGCTTTATTGATGAAATCATGGCCAACAATTCTTTAAGCTAAGCAACCTAGAAAGCAAACTCGACGGAGTTTGCTTTTTTTGGTATAATAGGAGAAGATTTCTTAGAAAGAGGATTCCTCATGTTTGAAAAAACAAATCGATCAGGATTAATCATCTATCTCTACTATAATCGAGATGCAAAAAAACTTCAGGAATACGGTGATATCTGTTACCATTCCAAAAAACATCGTTACTTGCAGCTCTATGTTCCAACTGAGGAGTTAGATGACTTAGTTGAGAGATTAGGTAAGGAAAGATATATCAAGAAAATTAGACGTTGCCATATTCAAGAGCTAGAAACTCCCTTCGTTGGGAATCTCTATCGGACTGAAGAAAACGTTATCATTTAAAAAAGTTAAACAAATACATTGACAATTTTCTGATAATTCGGTATATTCTTAACATACAATTTTTGAAACAACTATAAGGAGATTAAAAATGAAGAAAAAATTTGCCCTATCTTTTGTGGCTCTTGCTAGTGTGGCTCTTCTTGCTGCCTGTGGAGAGGTCAAGTCAGGAGCGTCAAACACAACTGGAAATCCAGTAGACGAAAAAACGATTAAAATCGGTTTTAACTTTGAAGAGACAGGTGCTGTGGCAGCTTACGGTACAGCTGAACAAAAAGGTGCCCAACTTGCTGTAGACGAAATCAACGCTGCAGGTGGAATTGATGGAAAACAAATCGAAGTTGTAGACAAAGACAACAAGTCAGAAACTGCTGAAGCAGCTTCTGTTACAACAAACCTTGTTACCCAATCAAAAGTAGCAGCTATTGTAGGACCTGCGACATCTGGTGCAACTGCTGCAGCTGTAGCTAACGCTACTAAAGCTGGAGTGCCATTGATTTCACCAAGTGCTACTCAAGACGGTTTGACTAAAGGTCAAGATTACCTATTTATCGGAACATTCCAAGATAGCTTCCAAGGGAAGATTATCTCTAACTATGTCACAAACAAGTTGAATGCTAAGAAGGTTGTTCTTTATACTGACAACGCTAGTGACTATGCTAAAGGTATTGCTAAATCTTTCCGCGAAGCCTACAAGGGTGAGATTGTAGCAGATGAAACGTTTGTAGCAGGCGATACTGACTTCCAAGCAGCCCTTACTAAAATGAAAGACAAAGAGTTTGACGCTATCGTTGTTCCAGGTTACTACACAGAAGCTGGTAAAATTGTAAACCAAGCTCGTGGTATGGGAATTGATAAACCAATCGTTGGTGGTGATGGATTCAACGGTGAAGAATTTGTTCAACAAGCAACTGCTGAAAGAGCATCAAACATTTACTTCATCTCAGGATTCTCAACTACAGTTGACGTTTCTGCAAAAGCTAAAGCTTTCCTTGAAGCATACCGTGCTAAATACAACGAAGAGCCTTCAACATTCTCAGCTTTAGCCTATGACTCAGTTTACCTAGTAGCAAATGCTGCAAAAGGTGCTAAAAACTCAAGTGAGATCAAGGACAACCTTGCTAAAACCAAAGATTTTGATGGTGTAACTGGTCAAACAAGCTTTGATGCTGACCACAATACAGTGAAAACTGCTTACATGATGACCATGAACAATGGTAAAGTTGAAGAAGCAGAAGTTGTAAAACCATAACATTAGAATAGTAATTGAAATGGGGAATGAGCCTTTGACTCACTCCCTGTTTCGGTGTTTATGAACTTGTGAAAATAATGAAATTTTCTAAAAAATAAGGATAGAAAAGAGTGAATGCTATGCTCCAACAACTTGTGAATGGTCTAATTCTGGGTAGTGTTTATGCACTTTTGGCTCTGGGTTATACCATGGTTTATGGAATTATCAAACTCATCAACTTCGCCCACGGTGATATTTATATGATGGGTGCCTTTATTGGTTACTTTTTGATTAATTCTTTCCAAATGGATTTCTTTTTAGCTTTAATTATTTCAATGGCGGGAACTGCACTACTTGGTGTTGTGATTGAATTTCTTGCCTACCGTCCTTTGCGACATTCTACACGTATTGCTGTATTGATTACTGCCATCGGAGTGTCTTTCCTACTGGAATACGGAATGGTTTATCTAGTAGGCGCCAATACTCGTGCCTTCCCTCAAGCAATTGAAACAGTCCGCTTTGACTTGGGACCAATTAGCTTGACAAATGTTCAATTGATGATTTTAGCAGTTTCTGTACTCTTGATGGTTTTATTACAATTGATCGTCCAAAAAACAAAAATGGGGAAAGCCATGCGTGCGGTATCAGTTGATAGTGACGCAGCTCAATTGATGGGAATTAATGTAAATCGTACAATCAGTTTTACCTTTGCTTTGGGTTCAGCTCTTGCTGGTGCAGCAGGTGTCCTCATTGCCCTTTACTACAACTCTCTTGAACCTTTGATGGGTGTGACTCCAGGTCTAAAATCATTCGTTGCGGCCGTTCTTGGTGGTATCGGGATTATTCCTGGTGCAGCTCTAGGGGGATTTGTGATTGGCTTGTTGGAAACATTTGCTACTGCCTTCGGTATGTCTGATTTCCGTGATGCCATCGTATATGGGATCTTGCTTTTGATTCTGATTGTTCGACCTGCAGGTATCCTTGGTAAGAATGTGAAAGAGAAGGTGTAAACAATGAAGACAAATCTTAAAGTAAATATTCTCTGGTTATTCCTTCTGTTAGCGGGTTATGGATTGATTAGTGTACTGGTTTCTGCTGGTGTTCTCAATCTATTCCATGTCCAAATTTTAGAACAAATTGGGATTAATATCATCCTTGCAGTAGGTTTGAACTTAATCGTTGGTTTTTCAGGACAATTCTCACTTGGTCATGCAGGTTTTATGGCGATTGGGGCTTATGCAGCAGCGATTATTGGTTCAAAATCACCAACCTATGGTGCCTTCTTTGGAGCGATGGTCTTGGGTGCCTTGATTTCTGGTGCAGTCGCTTTGCTCGTTGGGATTCCAACACTCCGTTTGAAGGGTGACTACCTGGCTGTTGCGACACTAGGTGTTTCAGAAATCATTCGTATCTTTATCATTAATGGTGGAAGTTTGACCAACGGTGCTGCTGGTATCTTGGGTATTCCAAACTTTACCAACTGGCAAATGGTTTATCTATTTGTGGTGATCACAACTATTGCAACTCTCAACTTCTTACGTAGTCCAATTGGACGCTCTACTCTATCTGTTCGTGAGGATGAGATTGCTGCAGAGTCCGTTGGGGTAAACACTACAAAGATCAAGATTATCGCTTTTGTCTTTGGTGCCATTACAGCAAGTATTGCTGGTTCACTTCAGGCTGGTTTTATCGGTTCTGTTGTCCCAAAAGATTACACTTTTATTAATTCCATCAACGTGTTGATTATCGTTGTATTTGGTGGACTTGGATCTATTACTGGTACCATCGTTTCAGCGATTGTTTTAGGAATTTTAAATATGCTCCTTCAGGATGTAGCAAGCGTACGTATGATCATCTACGCTTTGGCTCTTGTATTGGTCATGATTTTCAGACCAGGTGGACTTCTTGGGACATGGGAATTGAGTCTATCACGTTTCTTTAAAAAATCGAAGAAGGAGGGACAAAACTAATGGCATTACTTGAAGTTAAACAGTTAACCAAACATTTTGGCGGTCTAACAGCTGTTGGAGATGTCACTCTTGAATTGAACGAGGGAGAATTGGTTGGTTTGATCGGACCAAACGGCGCTGGTAAAACAACCCTTTTCAATCTCTTGACTGGTGTTTATGAACCAAGTGAAGGTACTGTGACTCTAGATGGTCACCTCCTAAATGGGAAAACTCCCTATAAGATTGCTTCACTTGGACTCAGTCGTACTTTCCAAAATATTCGTTTGTTCAAGGACTTGACAGTTTTGGAAAATGTTTTGATTGCGTTTAGCAATCATCATAAACAACATGTCCTTGCGAGCTTTCTACGCCTACCAGCTTTTTACAAGAACGAGGAAGAATTAAAAAGCAAAGCTTTGGACTTGCTGAAGATCTTTGATTTGGATGGTGACGCAGATACTTTTGCGAAGAATCTGGCCTATGGTCAACAACGTCGATTAGAAATCGTTCGTGCTCTGGCAACAGAACCTAAAATCCTCTTTTTGGATGAACCTGCAGCTGGGATGAATCCACAAGAAACAGCTGAATTGACAGAATTGATCCGTCGTATCAAAGATGAATTTAAAATTACCATCATGCTCATCGAACACGACATGAATTTGGTTATGGAAGTCACTGAGCGTATCTATGTTCTTGAATATGGTCGGTTGATTGCTCATGGGACTCCGGATGAGATCAAGAAC
>CAUTXU010000095.1:0-4463 GCA_963542415.1 uncultured Streptococcus sp. | reverse complement strand
CACGGATTTCCACTGGTTTTTAGGATTTTTATCAGACTAACTTCCACTTCTACTAACAGCGGAACTTCGTTTGGGAATTTAGCAATTTTAGCTCTTCGGTACTACCTTAGATGAAACAAAAAGGAGGAAACTAAGCCTCCTCAAGTTACAAAATTGTTTGATTGAATAATTTCAATTTTAGCACATAATGGTTTTCGAGATATGATAGTATCACAACCAACCAGATTCTTTCGCGATATTAGCTGCCTCTGTTCGATTACCTGCATCTAGTTTCGAAAGAATATTGGTGACATAGTTTCGGACTGTTCCGTTGGATAGATAAAGTTTATCTGCAATTTCTTGGTTAGAGAAGCCCTGAGCAATTCCCTTTAAAACTGCGATTTCTTGCTCTGTTAATGGATTGGGATGCGTCATCACCACTTCCATCAATTCAGGCGAATACTCCTTGCGTCCTTCGAGGACAGTGTGCAAGGTTTTCATGAGGTCTGCAATGCTTCGTTCCTTTAATACATAAGCATCCACTCCAGCCTTGACCGCACGTTCAAAATACCCTGGGCGCTTGAAGGTCGTCACTACAACCACCTTTGTTTCAAGCTTTTCTGCTCGTATCCACTCCAAGACTTCGAGGCCCGTCTTAACAGGCATTTCTACGTCAAGGATGGCGATATCTACAGACTCCTTTTCTAATAGTTGGATTGCTTCTTGCCCATTCTTGGCTTGAAAGACAGACTCTACATCCGGTTGAAACGTGAGCAACTGGCACATGGCATCTCGCAACATACTTTGATCTTCTGCAACAAGTAGTTTCATCTTAGTTTCTCTCCTTATAAGGTAGTCGAACCTGAACTTCTGTCGGTTGTTTCTGACTGATTACCTTGACTTCTCCCGAAAATGGAAGAACACGATTTTGAACTGTATGGAGCTCATCCCCTTTTAGAGAAGCGAAGCCACAGCCATCATCACTTACTGTTAAAATGAGTTCTTTCTCTGTCCGTTCTAATTTTAAGTAAGCTTTCGATGCTTTTGCATGTTTGATGATATTGGTCACTAACTCAAGCAAAATCATGGAAGCCGTTGACTCCAATTCCTGAGTTAAGCTAGCTGTATCTAGTTGATTAGCTATTTCCACCTCAATTCCAGCAATTTCTAACATCTTTTTCACAGTCTCTAGTTCGGATGTCAAAGTTCTAGACTTAAGATTTTCCACAATGGTTCGCACTTCATTCATGGAATCCTTGCTGATCTGGTGAATTTCTTTTAATTCCTTTTCCACCTGTGGATAAGCCTCCATCTGAAATAACTGCAAGGCTAAATCTGTCTTGACACTCAGCATAGCAAAAGTGTGTCCCAGACTATCATGCAAATCTTGACCGATACGACTGCGTTCATTTTCAGCAAGCAATAGATTTATCTGGGCATTTTGCTTAGCCTGAGATTCTTTCAAATCCTCAACAAGTCGAATCCGAACCGAGCCCAAAGTCATCAAATCGATAAAAGTAAGAATCCCAAGTTCATAGACTACGATCTCAGTTTCGACTGACTGAAACATCATGAGTTGTCCAACGACAAGGACTTGAGGAAAGAGAAAAGTCCAGACATAAAGAGAACGTAGGCTACCCACTCTAAAATGATAAATCAACAGATTGGCAAGGAAAAAGAAGAACCAGACATAGTTGCCATGAACTAAGATAGTATTTCCAGCTACATAAGCCAGCATGAAAAACCAAAAGAGTCTAGATAATCGCTGATTCTTGGTTGTTAAAATTCCTAAGTAAGCCACTACAAATAGAATATCAACCAATAAATGCCAGCTAGGAAGCTCCCCAATCACTACAGGTAAGATGGGAAAAACCATAAAAATTAAACTGGCCCAAAACATATAATGTATGCTTTTCAGTCTTTCAAGCATTAAGCATTCTCCTTATGACCTTGAAGGTAAATGGTCAAACCAAACAAAACTGCTGAAAAAACAAGTAGATAAACTGTGGCTGATAGATTGATGCTACCCTCGTTTAAGAAGGTCTTGAGCAACTCCATCAACTGATAAGTTGGTAGACACTTCCCGATTGCTTGCATCCAGTCTGGAAATAAAGAGATGGGCATCCAGAGTCCGCCTAAAACAGCCAAGCCTAGATAGAGAAGATTGCCCACGACAGACATCAGCTGACTAGAAGGCAAGAGTGTCAAGGTCAAGCCAAGCGCTACAAAAGCTACACTTCCTACTATCAGCAAGAGCGCAGCCCCAATCCAGCTTCCTAAAGACATATCCACACCTCTGACCAAGTGCCCAACTGAGAAAACAACCAGAATTGAGACCAAATAATCAACCATCATACTTGTTATCTTTGATAGATAATATTCTACCATATTTACAGGGGTATGGCGCAATGTTTTCTGCCAGTTGTTGATTTTATCAGTATGTAAAACAGCTGGGAATGAAAACATAGCTGTCGACATCATGGAAAAGGCTGTCATGGAGATGAGGTAATCACGCATAAAATTAGCGGGTCCACCAGGTGTGTCCTGGTACATGCCTGAAAAGAATAAATAGAAGGCTGTCGGCATCCCTACGGATAATAGATAATAGACTAATTGTCGTTTGGTCAATAGAAATTCTATCTTATTTAATGCTATCCATTGTTTCATCTTAGTCATCTCCCTTTTGTGTTTCTTCAAAGATTGTATCCAGCAAGCTACGATTATTGACTTCAATTTCTTGTATGTTACATCCCGCTTGAACTAACAGTTCCCAGAAAGCATCCGCTTCGCGTGTGACTACTTGCAAGGCATCTTGTTTTTGTACCCACCTTTCAACCAAGACTGACTTCTCAACGACTTCCTTGTAAGCTAGAGGAAGGATAAAATGCTTTTCAATCTCCTCACTACGCATAGCTAGAGGCGTCGTATCACGAATCAACTCTCCCTTATTTAAAACCAAAATTCGGTCAGCTGTATGCTCTACTTCTTCGATATAATGGGACGAATAGAGAATGGTGACTCCCTGCGCTTTTAGGTCCTGAACAATTTCCCAAAAACGTTGACGGGTAGAGGTATCCATGGCAGCAGTTGGCTCATCTAAAAAGACAAGCTTTGGTCGCCCAATTAAGGTCAAGACAAAAGAGAAAAGACGCTTTTGTCCACCTGATAATTTTTCTGCGAATTGCTCTTTTTGTTGCTTATCAAACTGTAATAGTTGATCGATTTCCTGATTACTCAAGTGATTTGGATAAATTTTTTGAAAGAAAGCAATCAACTCTTTTACCTTTAGTTTCTGAACGATTACATTCTCTTGAGGGAGGTAGGATCTTGTATAGTCTAACTTAGAGCTCGTTACCGGCAAATCTTGGATAGATACTTGCCCACTGGTAACCAATTTATCTCCAAGCAGACAGTCCAAGAGTGTGGTCTTCCCAGCACCATTGGGCCCAATCAAGGCGACGCATTCACCTTCAGCTACCTCAAAGGAAATATCCTTCAAAATAGCCTTGCCCTTGATGTTTTTATTTAGGCTTTCTACCTTAATCATGTTCATGATATTCTCCTTTCAGCCACTCCTTTCCCATAGGAAAGGCGATAAAAATCATAAATCCTAGTCCCCAGGCACCACGGATGAATTGGTGAAGGAAGGCTTGATCAAACCAACCTGTAAACATTTCTACCAACCATACCACTAGTGATAGTCCAATAAAAAGATAGAGAATCGCTTTTTTCATTTTTCAAACTCCTTTTTCACATCTGAGACTAATTTCAAACCTTCTCTGATAAGCCAAGACATCATTCCAAAGCCAGCAAAAAGCTCCCAAGGAAAATGGTAGAAATCCTCATCCAATCCCGAAAACATGAGATAGGTCATAACTCCTGCTGCTACTAAACTCATCGCGACAATTACTTTATGTTTCATTTTTTCTTCCTCCATTTGATACATCTAGTATAATTCTTTAAAGGTAGAATCACTAGAAGCTTCTGTCATGAGGAGATATGACAAATGTCATAACAGATTCTGTTCAAAACAAGAAAGATGCACTATACAACAAAACACAAGTAGAAAAAATCTAAGGTAGCTTCCTCAAAAAAAATATCAAACCCAATTCACACTATATTGAATTGAAAAATAATACTTATTTAAAATCAAAAGAGCGGAAATTTTTATCGCACAAACACATATATTATAAGCAGAGCGAAAAACTCTTCAATTACTTTCTTAAAAGTTTGTAAGAATTATACAATCTGTTAAATTTTAATTTATGTACCTAAACTACAGTATTCATTGAACAAATTAGGAAACAAAAAAGTATACGCGATCAAAATGAATTACTGAAATTAAAAAAAAGAGAGAAGCAAACTGATTCTCTCTTAATGTATATAATATCTAGTTAAAACAAAAAAGATACGCTTACGTATCTCTGTAATGAATCGGGAAGACAGGATTCGAACCTGCGACACCTTGGTCCCAAACCAAGTAC
>CAUTXU010000094.1:0-4655 GCA_963542415.1 uncultured Streptococcus sp. | reverse complement strand
GGTGACGTTCCCCTTCAAAGTAAAGCACCGTATCCACCATATGCTCCAACATACGCGGACCCGCCAAGGTTCCTTCCTTAGTCACATGCCCTACGATAAAGATGGCAATGTTATTAGTCTTGGCCAACTGCATGAGTTCAGCCGTTACCTCACGCACCTGAGACACAGATCCTTGCACTCCTGAAATCTCAGGAGACATAATAGTCTGGATGGAGTCAATAATGAGAAAATCTGGTTGGATGCGCTCCACCTCAGATCGAACACTCTGCATATTGGTCTCTGCATAGAGATAAAACTCACTATCAATATCACCCAAGCGCTCTGCCCGTAACTTAATCTGCTGGGCAGACTCCTCCCCACTGACATAGAGAACCGTACCCACTTGAGACAGCTGGGTTGAAACTTGTAGGAGAAGGGTTGATTTCCCAATCCCAGGATCCCCACCGATGAGGACGAGACTTCCTGGTACCACTCCGCCTCCAAGCACACGGTTGAATTCCTCCATCTCCGTCTTGGTTCGATTGACATTGATGGAAGTCACCTCAGCCAGTTTCATGGGCTTGGTTTTTTCACCTGTCAAGGACACTCGTGCATTCTTGACCTCGGCAACCTCAACCTCTTCTACAAAAGAAGACCAAGCTCCACAGTTTGGACAGCGCCCTAGATACTTAGGTGAATTATATTCACAATTTTGACATACAAATGTCGCTTTTTTCTTTGCGATGATAAACCTCTTTCTATATCTCTACCTCACACTCAATTACTTGGCAAAAATCAATCTTCTCGTCTGGTACAAATTGGCGCATGAGCATTCGATGAGCGACAACTAGCACTGTCTGGTAGTCTCGGTACTTTATCATAGTTTCCAAAAAACGCGCCTTCATCTCTTCAGCTGTCTCATACTGAATAGGACTATTAGGAAGCAACTCCCCCTTGTTTTCTAAAAACAGAGTACGTGCTTTTTCAAAGTTCTCTATACCTGTTTCATAGACCTGCCATTCATGCAATAAGGGTTCTACTCTCAAAGGAAGGCCAGTAGCACGAACCACATAAGATGCAGTTTCTAAAGCCCTAGTTACTGCAGAAGACACCAGTATATAAGCTGAGCCAAGCAAAGGATTTTGGCAAAGTTCCTGAGCTTGTCGCCTTCCTTTCTCAGACAAAGGAGCCAAATCTAATCCAAAGCCAGTGTAAGAACACTCCTCTAACTCACGGTAGTCTGGCTCTCCATGACGTACAAATATAATTTTCATCTTAGTGCCCAGTCGAACCAAATCCACCTGTCCGAACACCGTCTGCCTCGTCTCCATCCGCAATTAAGAAAGGCGCAAAGACAGCCTGAACCACACGTTCCCCAACTTCAAGAACTACTTCCTGGTCCGTAATATTTTTCATCTGAGCAAAGATATGTCCCTCATTCCCGGGATTGCCATAATAATCCCCATCAATGACCCCAACCGAGTTAATCAAGACTAAGCCCTTCTTGCGAGGGTTTGATGAACGGTCATAGAGATAGAGCACTTCTGTCGGCTGCATATAGGCCTTAACACCTGTCGGAACCAAAACAATCTCTCCTGGCGCGATCACCGTACGCACGGCAACCTTTAAGTCATAGCCAGCCGCATGCGCTGTCTCACGCTTGGGCAATAAATTTTCATCTGTAAAACTCGAAACCAATTCAAAACCACGAATTTTCATATTTTTCTCTTTTCTATTATCATTTATTCTAGGCTATTTTATCTTATTTATTCGAAAAAAGCACGAAAAAAGAGCACACAATTCACATCGCTTAGGGCTGCTGGATTCCTCCCCTGACCCGCTTCACGCAGAACTGTTGCTCCACTATTTATTATACCACATTCCCCTCGGTTTTTAAAGAGAAATTATTTTTTCCGTCGATTTCGGAAAAAGTCCTGCATAATCGCTGCACAATCATCTTCCAAAATTCCTGTTTCCACCTCTACACGATGATTGAGACGCTCATCTGTCAAAATATCGTACAAGCTCCCAGCTGCACCAAATTTCTGATTTTTAGCCCCATAGACCACCTTTGGTATACGAGCTAGCCCAATCGCCCCGCTACACATGACACAAGGCTCAATGGTCACAAAAAGCGTACAATCGAGCAGGCGCCAACTTTCTTCACTCACGTTCGCATTCTCTATAGCCATGATTTCTGCATGCATGACCGCCCGTTGCAACTCCTCGCGCGCATTATGCCCCCTACCAATGATTTCTCCATCCTTGACAATCACACAACCAATTGGAATTTCATCGTGTTCTAAGGCAATCTCAGCCTCTCTCAAAGCCTCTCTCATAAAGGCTTCTTTTTCTTCAACTGTATAATTCATCGTTCTTCTCTTTTCCTACTTGTCGATTTTATTATTATATCATGATTCTCAACACAAAAAAAGCCACCGAATGCGGTGACTTTATAGGGAGATTATTATGAAAAAGAAAAGTTTAGGATATTTGTTACAACAAGTTAGGAGGTCTTCTTGTAACTGTCTATAGTATACCCGACCTATCTTAAACAAATCTTAAAAATCTCTTAGGACCAAACACTTTCTAAAATATTTGTTTGTTCACGACCAGGACCTACTGAGAAAGTAGAAATACGAACGCCAACCAATTCACTCACACGACGAACATAGTTACGCGCATTCTCAGGAAGATCTTCCAAATTACGAACTCCAGTAATATCTTCTGACCAACCTGGCAACTCTTCATAGATAGGCTTGCAACGTTTCAATTGCTCAAGACTAGCTGGATAGTAGTCAATACGTTGACCATCAAGATCATAGGCCACACAGATTTTCACAGTATCCAAACCACTCAAAACATCGATAGAGTTCAATGAAAGATTGGTAATCCCAGATACACGGCGGCTGTGACGCATCACAACTGAGTCAAACCAACCCACACGACGTGGACGACCAGTTGTTGTACCATATTCATGACCTACTTCACGGATGCGATCTCCCACTTCATCAAATAATTCAGTTGGGAAAGGTCCATCTCCTACACGACTTGTGTAGGCTTTACAGACACCTACAACCTTGTCAATCTTACTTGGGCCAACACCAGACCCAATTGTCACACCACCAGCGACAGGGTTTGAAGAAGTAACAAATGGATACGTACCTTGGTCAATATCTAGCATAACACCTTGCGCACCTTCAAACAGCACACGTTTGCCATTATCAAGCGCATCATTCAAGATAACGGATGTATCTGTCACGTATTGCTTGATTTGTTGACCATACTCATAGTATTCTTCAAAAATATCGTCAACTGAAATAGGGGTACTATCATATAATTTTTCAAACAAACGATTTTTTTCCGCAAGATTGCGTTCCAAACGTTCACGGAAAATATCCTTATCCAAAAGATCCGCAATACGAATCCCAACACGAGCAGCCTTGTCCATATATGCTGGACCGATTCCCTTGATTGTAGTACCAATCTTATTGTCACCCTTAGCTTCTTCCTGCAAGCGATCCAACTCAATGTGATAAGGCAAAATAACATGCGCACGATCCGAAATGCGCAAATTATCTGTTGTCACACCTTCTTCATGAAGATAAGTCAACTCTTTTACTAGAGATTTAGGGTTTACAACCATCCCATTCCCAATAACAGAGATTTTTTCAGGAAAGAAAATTCCAGATGGAATCAAGTGCAACTTAAATTTCTTACCATCAATCACAATCGTGTGACCAGCATTATCACCACCTTGATAACGAGCAATTACCTCTGCATTAGCTGAAAGAAAATCTGTAATTTTCCCTTTACCTTCATCACCCCACTGGGTACCTACAACAACAACTGAAGTCATAATAAAATTCGTCTGAGCTACTAGGAGCTCGTCCTTTCTCACATACATGGCAGGAATTTCACCCGCAATTATATCTTACAATTTATTATAAGAAAAAAACACTATTTTATCAAGAAGAAACAGTATAAAAGATTTGGAAATTCTTTCATTTCTAGATACCGAAGCCTTTGATTATAAGCTAATTCTATATTTTTTAAAATATAGTTATAACTATTGTTCGTAATTATGATATAGATGCTTCCTATTGGATAAAAGTTGTACCACCTTGCAGTAATTTATCTAGATATAGACGATAAGCTGTTCTGAAGTGATATAGAGAAAAGTCCCTATCACTTTTAATTTTAAATCGGATTAAGTAATATAGTAAAAAACGAAGATGAAGTGATTCCCACTCTAAACAACTCTGGCCTAAAGAGGCATATTCTTGTTCAACTAGTTTCAAAAAGACAAATGCTCGATCATAAAATTTCTGAAGCATATAAAAATTCCCTTTCCTATTAGTAACACTAGTCTAACAAAAAAAGGAACTAAAAAAGCTTCAAATCCTATAAAAGAAGAATTTAAAGCTAAACGAACTATAAATAAAATAAAGAGGTAATTACAGATTTAAAAATTAAAATTTGAAATTTCAACAGTCCACTATATTTATAAATAAAAAAACGCTCAGTTGAACGTTTCGATTTATACTCCGCCAGTAGGACTCGAACCTACGACATCATGATTAACAGTCATGCGCTACTACCAACTGAGCTATGGCGGATAAAAGCTAAGCGACTTCCATATCTCACAGGGGGCAACCCCCAACTACTTCCGGCGT
>CAUTXU010000093.1:0-4915 GCA_963542415.1 uncultured Streptococcus sp. | reverse complement strand
ATAATAATTGTAATATCCATAACTTTCTCCTAATGATAACTATTTATTATCGCTATACAAAACACCCAAATAGGTTTATAATAGCATGATTATTGACGAAGGAGATTTTCATGGATTATAAACTTATTTCTACTTACTTAGATTATTGCAAAACTCATAAACGTTTGAGCTCTCACACGATTCGAGCTTATAAAAATGATCTTATGCAATTTTATAACTCAAACTATGATAATGTTGAATCCTATATTGAACAGTTGACACAATCTAACATAAAAACGAATACACTAAGAAGAAAAATTGCTTGTATGAAGGTGTTTTATAACTATCTAAAATACCAGAACATAATTGAAGAGAATCCCTTCAATCAATTGCGCTTTCAATTTAGAACTGAAAAAATATTACCTAAAACGATTCCGTATAACATTCTAAAAAGCATTTTTATCTATTTAGAACAGAAAGTAGTTATATCTAAAACTGATTATCAAAAACAAAAAGCCGAAAGAAATCTACTAATTATTTCCCTTTTACTTTCAACAGGCATCAGAATTTCTGAACTTTGCCACATTCATCTCAAAGATATTAATCTTTCTAATAAGACACTCCATATTATAGGAAAGGGGAAGAAAGAACGTATCCTATTTTTAGGAGATCAAACAACCTTCAATTTATTAGAAACATATATAAATAAAACAAGAAATGAATCCAATGATTTCCTATTTCCAGGAAAACATTCGCCTAAACCATTGTCAGAGCAAAGTGTACGTTTAATTTTAAAGAGAATCGTTGAACAAAATAACTTATCTAAAACTATTACACCGCATATGTTTAGACATAGCTTTGCGACAATGCTTCTAGATAGTGATGTAGATATTCGATATATTCAACAAATTCTTGGACACAGTTCTATATCAGTCACACAAATCTATACTCACGTATCTCATTCAAAACAAAAAGAAATACTTAGTTCTTTTAATCCTGTATCAGCGATTCATTCTGATAAAAAATGAACACTCATTAAACACACTTATTTCACATATTTATAATTTTTTTGCTATATCCTAATAAACATTGATAGTATATATCCCCCCCAAAAAAAAATTACATTTTTATATGAAGCATTTAATAAAAAGGAGTATAATAACTTTAAAACTGATTGCATGTATATCGATAAGGAGGTCAACTCTTTATGCTGAAAAGATTTGTTACTAAAAAGCGCCTTGTACTTTACTTCTTTTCTATTGCCATTACTTGGCTGGAAGCAATTATCACGCCATCCCTTGTTCAAAATATTGTTGCTAGTTTTACCAATCAAGAACTAGGCCTTCTTTGGAAGGTTTTGGTTTTGGGAATCCTTGGAAACCTCATTCTATTACTGGGCTTAGCTGGGAAACGCTATTACTACGCACGTTTGATTACTGACTTCAAATATGGAATCAAGAGTGCTATTTTCAAGCGATTTTTAAACAGTTATGAGATTGATGAAAAGAATATTTTGTCCGACCTAGAAAACGACATCAAGCAACTAGAAGAAAACTATATCGAACCAACCGTCATCATCATTTCTTCTCTTGGCTTTACCACTGTGTCTATTCTCTATGCCCTGTGGACCAATTTTTACCTAGGCTTGATTTTCATCCTCTTCTACTCCTTTCCTGTCCTCTGCAGTGCTATCGGATCAAAGCGTTTGGATTCACTTTCTGAAAAGCGGTCCACTGTTAACCAGAGCTACTTAGCAAGCTTGACAAATTTTATTGGTGGTAGCCAACAAATTCGCCATTATCAAGGACAAGACTTCTTTTTTGCTCGCTATCAAAAGCAATTACAAACCAGTCTAGATGCCGAAATTAACTATGAAAAGCAACGAACTTTAAACAGTCTCTTGATCAATAGCATCGATGCCTTTTGTTCTGTCACACCAATCGTCATCGGTGGCTTTATGACCTACTATAATTATTTAGATGCGGCGAGTTTTGTGGCCATCTATCTAGTTTCCCATAATATTGGCTATCAATTCCAAGAGTTGGTATACTTTGCCAACACCCGAAAAGCGAATCGAACTCTTCTCAACAAATACCAAAAACTTTTGAACCAGTCTGACTCCATCTCGCCTAGAAGCATAGAAAATATTTTCCCTCTCCAACTTGACACCATCTCCCTAGAAAAAGATGGGAATATCCTCTTGTCTCCGATTTCCATGCACATCAAGCAAGGAGAAAAAATCGCCATTATCGGGGAAAGTGGCTCTGGTAAAACAACCCTGCTCAATATCATTCATGGAGAAGAGACACCGACAAGTGGACAGATTAGCTTTGCTGGTCAGAACCTGTCACGTCAAGAAATCACAAGCTTTAGTTCCTATATTCTCCAAGATAGCCATTACTTTGACACTCTATCTCTGGGAGACAATATCCTTCTGGGACTGGATAAAAATAAAGAGACTTTAAATCATATCCTCAAAAAAACAGGATTGGAACATTTGAAAAATCGAACGCTCAGAAATGATAGTCTATCTGGTGGCGAGAAACAACGCCTAGAAATCGCTCGCGCCCTCTACCATGATAGCCAACTCATCTTAGCAGATGAGATTAAGGCCAATCTAGACTTGGAAAATAGCAGAAAAATTAGCGACTTGCTTTTCTCCCTACCACAGACAGTCATTGAAGTCATTCACCACTACACAGAGGAAGACTTAAAACACTACGACCAAGTCATTCACCTAAGCAAAGAAAAGTAATAGTCTATAACATACGATTTGAAAAAGCAAGGAACCCGAATTCCTTGCTTTTTATACTCAATGAAAATCAAATAGCAAACTAGGAAACTCGCAGCAGGCTGTACTTGAGTACGGCAAGGCGACATTGACGCGGTTTGAAGAGATTTTCGAAGAGTATTAACTCAATATCAAACTGGCTACGATAGGGCTAACAAAGACATAGAGAATACCGGTGACACCGATAGCCAAACCACCCATGGCTCCTGCTACAGAGCCGTATCGGAAGGCTGTTCCCGTTCCAACTGCGTGGCCTGTTCCTCCAAGAGAAAGACCAACAGCTACTGGGTCGTCAATTTTCAACCACTTCAAAAGGGTTGGGCCGATGACACTGGTTAAAATCCCAGTCGCCACTACAACCACCAAGGTCACGGTCGTCAGACCTTGCAATTTTTCTGTGATTCCCACTGCCATGGCGGTTGTTACTGACTTAGGAAAGAGAGAAATGGCTAGGAAAAAGTCCATTCCAAAAATCTTAGCTACAAGGGCTGTGAAAGAGGTATTAACAACTACTGCTAACAGACTACCAAAGAGAATACTCCGTGCATGGTGCTTCATCAGGTGAAAACTCTTATAAAGCGGAATCCCTAGAGCAACAGTCGATGGGACAATCAAGTTGTTCAGATAAACCCCACCTTGGTAGTAATCTTGGTAAGAAATACCCGTCACTTTTAGAAAGATGATAATGAAAACAGCTGACAAAAGCAAGGGCGTTGTCAATGGATGAGGAAAACGTCTGTAAATCAGCATTCCCACCAGGTAAGCTAGGATAGACAGGGCAAGCCCAAATAGGGGATTGGAAACAAATTCACTCATTTGGCATCTCCTTTCTCATAATCTCCCTCAAACCGTCTCTTGATGAACTGAACTACCAAGGCTATGAGGATAATATTGATGACTGCTGCAAAAAAGACAATCAAAACAATTGGCAAAAGATAGGGAGCAATCACATCAAACTTTTCCATGATTCCCACTGCTGGCGGCAAAAAGAGAATGGTCATATTGGCCAGCAAGAAATTCCCCACCATGTTGACATGCCTAGTTCTCAGCCACTTGAATTGTAGGGCTAGAAAGAGAATAATCAAGCCGATAATACTGCCTGGGATGGGCAAATGAAAGAAACTGGAGATTCCCTCACCGATTAGAGAAATCACAAAGAGAATCATTAATTGAACATATAATTTCATCCTAAACTCCACGAAATAGACTTCTTGCATACCAGTTTACTCTTTTTTCAGAAAATTTCAAGGAAATGCACAAGAGTTGAGGAAAGTTTGAGAAGAAAGGGGATACAGGCAATTGAAGACTAATATAAACAGGCGTAATTTAGGATAAAAGATTCAGTGTCTTTCTTGCCAGCTTTCTTGAAAAGTAGTATAATTATTGCATGCGCAATCATCTTGTGATACAGAGATTGTCCGTAAGTGGACATTCTTCTATTTATGACTCTAAAAAGAAAGGAGATACTATGACCTATTTGGAAAAATGGTTTGACTTCAATCGGCGTCAGAAAGAAATTGAAAGTCTCTTGGAAGAGACTATTGCCCAGCAGAGCGAGCAAAGTCTGACCTTGAAAGAGTTTTACCTGCTCTACTATCTGGACTTGGCCCAAGAAAAATCTCTACGCCAGATTGACCTGCCAGATAAGCTTCATCTGAGCCCGAGCGCTGTTTCTCGGATGGTGGCTCGCTTGGAAGCCAAAAATTGCGGTCTGCTTAGTCGCAGGTGTTGTGATCAAGATAGACGCTCTAGCTTTATCTGCCTGACAAGTGATGGGCAAAAGACACTGGCCTCTCTACAAAAGGCTGTCGAAGCAAGCTTGGAAACTGGTTTGGATTTCTTGATTTAAGATGATTTTAGAAAAAAAGTTGCGTGCGCAATCATTTTTCTTGACATTCTCTTTTACAAGGAGTAAAATAAAGTCATCATTAAACAAAGGAGTTTTTAAAATGATTGAAATTACCTATCTAGATGCCAGCAAGAACGAAAGAACTGTAACTTTCGAATCTTATGAAGACTTTGATCGTTCACAACAAGCTTGCCTTATCGGCGTCGCAGACTACTACCCTGTCCAAAAATTAACTTACAACGGTCATGATTTGGACTACCATGGGACTTATGGAGATGTCTTCTTCTATCTCATGA
>CAUTXU010000092.1:0-4933 GCA_963542415.1 uncultured Streptococcus sp. | reverse complement strand
GTTTATCTTCTAATTTCTCAGTTTCTTCGCCTTCTCCACGATCATAAACCATTGTAGTAGATAGGGTGTAACCTTGATAATATTTCAATTTATCTAAAGTAGCATTTAAATTATTTTCAGCTACCGTTACTTCTTTAACAAGTTGTCCATCTTTATCTTTTAGCGCTAATTTAATTGATTTAATTTCTACACCAGCTGGTTTAGTCAATGTATAACTAGCTGTGGCACTCTTCTTCAAGACATCTTTTTCAATATTAGCCCATTGTAATGTTGGTTTTTCTAACCCTTTTGTACCATTCTTGATAATTTTATCTTGAGGTGCTTGGAGAACTTTTTCTTCTACTCTTGGAGCGTCATTTGTTTTTTCGCCACGAATCGTTTTATAGGTTTCAGTAATTTGTTTCTTACCGTCTACACCTTCTTGAGCAACTTTAGTTGTTCCACGTTTTAAAGTGTCATCATCTTCTGTTTTTGTAGCAAAAGGAATGACTTCTTCTCTTGTTTCAACTGTTGTTCCTTCAACTGGTTTTGTTCCTTTTTTAACGACTTTAGGAACAGCAGGAGTTTTTACTTCTGTAGTTGTAGAAAGGACTTTGTCTGTTTCCACACCTTCCACTGTTTCGTAAGTTGTTTTCGTAACTTGAACTCCTTTAGAACCAGGGGTTTCAACTACTTCGTCACCCACATATTTTGTGTCATCCAGAACTACTTCTGTTGTGAAATCTAATTCACTTTCAATAGACTTCTCAACTGTACCAGTTGTTACTTTATATTCTAGATTTACTTCTTGTACTGGTGCTTGACCTTCTTGACCACGTTCTTGAGTTCCCTTTGTTGAAACTGGTTCTTTATACTCTGGTAATTCAGCTTGCGTTAAAGCTTGGCCTTCCTTACCTTCTTCTTGGGTACCTTTCACTTCAACTGAAGCTTCTGGCAAGTCGGGTTGTGTTAGAGCTTGACCTGTCTTGTCTTCCTCTTGGGTACCTTTCACTTCAACTGAAGCTTCTGGTAATTCAGGGTGCGTTAAGGCTTGGCCTGCTTTGCCTTCCTCTTGAGTGCCTTTAAACTCTACTGTAGACTCTGGCAAGTCGGGGTGTGTTAAGGATTGACCTGCTTTGCCTTCCTCTTGGGTTCCTTTAGACTCTACCCTAGCCTCTGGTAATGTTGGTTGCGTTAGAGCCTGACCTGCTTTGCCTTCCTCTTGAGTGCCTTTAAACTCTACTGTAGACTCTGGCAATTCGGGGTGTGTTAAGGATTGACCTGCTTTGCCTTCCTCTTGGGTTCCTTTAGCTACTTGGTGACTTGGTTCAGCAGGTGGGACTGGAGTTGGAGCAGGTTGAACATCTTTCTTAGTTCCGACTGCAATGACTTGCGACACAGGATTTTGAACCACTTGATCTTCGATGACTTCTCTAACTTCTTGACCATTGACCACCGAAACTTTGGTTACAATTCGACGCTGACCCTTTACTCCGGCTGTGACGATACGAGTCTGTCCTTCTGCTAGATTCGTATCTGGGCTTGTGACCGTTTCAAAAGGAATCTCTACCAAGCTCTCTTCCTGTCTAGCCTGAGGCTTCTCAGAAACTGGTTTTGCTTCAACAGCGGGAGCAACTGGAGTCTCTACTACAGGTTTTTCGATGATAGTCTCTGGAGTAACCGCAGGTGTTTCTTTGGCTACTTCTGTTTTCTCGATTTCTTTTGAACTTTGATTTTCTACTGGCAATTGAGGCTGTTCAGCTGAAGCTGGTCTAGATGGATGGAGTTCTGCTTCCTTGAAGTAGCCAATGTATTCATAGCCATCAATGTGGATAATCCCTTCAGCCAAGCCTTCATGTGTAGAGGCTGAAATAGTTTGGTTATATGAAAGCAATTCTTTATTTTCAAATGCGAATGTACCATAAGGAACAAAGGTGCTAGCACCTAAAGAACCAATCAAGAGAACACCTAGGACTTCTTTACGACCTTTTTTGGACACCAAAAAGACTGCTAGAGAAGCCGTTGCCAAGCCAATACCTGCCAAAGCAAGCTCCTTACTTCCTGTGTAAGGAAGTTGTTGACTGTTAGTTGCCTTCTTGCGATAAACTACATAAAGAATATCATTATCTTGAAATTCTGTTGGAACCTCATGGTGAATCAGGGCTTTTTCAGACTCGGTCAATTCCTGCTCCGCCAAATAACGGTAATGAACACTATGAGCACCGCCAACTTCATTGGCATGCACCTTATCTACTGAAAGGGTACGGGCACCAAAAAGGAAGGCCCCAATGGCTACAGGACCTACCCCAACAGTTAGCTTACGAATCGAATATTTGGTGATTTTTTCTAGTTGTTGTTTTGTTTTTTTCATTCTCACGACTTTCTAATAGAATCTTGCGGATAGTGCGCACGCGCACCTCCAATTAATTTTGGACGACTAGCCAACGCCGTTACGTGGGCATGACCAATCTCTCTCAAAAGAGGGCGAATCGGAACCTGAACATGCTTGACATGCATGCCAATTGCAGTGTCTCCGATATCCAATCCAGCATGAGCCTTGATAAATTCAACCTCAACTGGATCCTGCATAAACTTGAAGGCTGCCAACTGACCTGCCCCCCCTGCATGAAGAGTAGGAAGGACACTAACGATTTCCAGACCAAACTGCTCTGCCACCTGACGTTCAACAACGAGGGCCCGATTGACATGTTCACAACCTTGAACAGCTAGATGAATTCCTTTTTCCTCTAAGATATCTAGGATGGTCTTCACAATGATTTCGCCAATTTCTTGGCTGGATTCCTTGCCAATCTGACCACCTATCACTTCACTAGAAGAAAGGCCCAAAACAAAGATAGATCCTTGCTTCAAATTGGCCTTTTCTAATACATCTTTTACAATCTGGCTTGTTTCTCTTTGAATGTCTTTTTCCTTCATACTTGATACCTCTTTTGTCATTATCTATCATATCGTTTTTTCTTGTTTTTAGCAAGATAGACAAACTAGAAAGCTTTCTCAATTACGCATAAAACTCCCAGAATTGACCGGGAGTTAGCTAGTTTCTATTCTATTTATGTATATTTCAACCGTCGTTCCTTTTTGGGGCGTAGAATCAATCTTCATCTGGTAGTTGTCTCCAAAATGAAGTTTGAGCCGTTGGTCAACATTTTGAAGACCAACTCCCCCACGTTTGAGCTGACTTTGACTATTGTCTCCAGTAGATTGGAAGCCAACGCCATCATCCTCAATACGGATGACTAGTCCTGAATCCTTTTTCTGAACAGAAACTTTAATATGTCCCTGACCTTCCTTCTCCTTGATGCCATGGTAAAGGGCATTTTCTACCAAAGGTTGTAACACCAACTTGGGTATGACTAGCTTATCAAAGACAGGATTTTCATCAATCTCGTATTCCAACTTATCTCCATAGCGTTGTTTCTGGATAAAGAGGTACTGGCGGACATGATTGATTTCATCAGAAAGAGAAATCAAATCCTTTCCTTGATTGAGCGCCAAGCGGAAATAGGTTGCCAAGGACTTGGTCACCTGAACCACTCGCTGACTATCCTGAAATTCAGCCATCCAGATGATAGTGTCCAAGGTGTTATAGAGGAAATGGGGGTTAATCTGACTTGACAAGGCTTGAAGTTCATACTGACGGGTCGTTTCTTCCTGCCTGCGAATAGCTGCCATCAGCTGATCAATCTGATCCAACATGGCATTGAACTGGCGAGTCACTTCTCTCAGTTCATGGGCACCAGTTTCCTTGGCACGAAGATTCTGATTACCAGAAGCAATTTCCAGCATGGTTTCTCTCAAGTCATTCAGAGGAGCAATCCAGCGTTTAAGACTAAGCCACACCAAGCAGAGACAGGCAAGAAGAGATGTGACACTGGCTCCAAGCAAGGTCCACATGAGTTGACTCCGAACCTGGGCTAGCTTCTCCAGCGAAGAAACTCCTATAACCGTCCAATCAGTTCCTGCAATCTGTTCCTGACTGACGTAGGATTGGTGATCCAGCGTATAGCCCTGTCCCGTCTCGATGTAGGGTTTCATAGCCTCCATTTCGCTAGATGAGCTATAAACTGTGTGTTGAGGATGGTAGACAAATTCATGGTTTTCATTGATGATAAAGGCAAAACCCTGCTGACCCAACTGGAGTTGGTTGAGATAGGCTTCCAGAGTTTCATAGGAAATATCCAAGCGAAGCACACCAAGATTGGCTCCCTTTGCATCAACAAGTTCCTGAGTGATAGAAATAACCCACTGACTATCCGATTTACGAGCTGGAGTCAAAACTGGCATGGCTCCCTGATGAATAGCCTTTTGGTACCAATCCTCAGCCATCATATCTGAGGAGGTTTTCATTTGCACACTGTCATCTGTAGAAATAACCTGACCTGACTTGGTGACCAGTACCACTGTTTTCAAGTCCTGGTCTGCCTTTAAGATGGTCAAAAACAGATCTCGGATTCCCTCGACCTTGTCTTGACTGGGATTCTCCGCATAGGATAGGACTTCCGTCTGCTGGGTCAAACTGGTCGAGGTGGTTTCTAATTTTTTGATATAAGACTGAATAAAGTGGCTAGTTTGACTGATAGTCGTTTGGCTATTGCCTTCAATGGTAGCCTCAATGGCTGAAGAACTAGATTGATAGTAGAAAGTCCCAACCAGAGCTAGGAGAATGAGAAAGACCAGAAAGATGGAAATAACCATTCTGACTAGGAGAGAAGAACGCTTCATCGACCTTCCCCCTTCTTAAACTGACGAGGTGTCACACCTGCAATCTGTTTAAAACGTTGGGTAAAGTAGTTCATATCTTCAAAACCAACCTTTTCGGCTATCTCATAAATCTTTAAATCCGTGGTCAGAAGCAAGAGCTTGGCTTGTTTGACACGCTCTCTCACCAGATAATCCTGAAAAGGCAAGCCCAACTCTTTCTTAATCAAAGAAC